>JAILZS010000067.1 GCA_023512375.1 Bacillota bacterium
AGGTCGAGGGCGGCGCCGAGGAGCCAGACGGCGGCCAGCAGGCCGGCGGCGGCGCGGGCGGCGACCGGGGCCGGGCGGGCGCCGGCGGCGTCCGCGGGCCACGCCAGGAGCGCGAGCGCGGCGTACAGGACGACCGCGCCCGGGGCGCCCGTGGCGACGAGCGCGCCGCCTGTGAGAAGGTCGCCCAGGCCCTCGCCGAACAGCCATACGGCGAGCGCCCAGGCCACCGACGCGGCGAGGGCCGGTCGCGGCCGGCGACCCGACAGGAGCCAGAGGCCGAGGACGATCTGGATACCGGCCACGCCGGCGTTGAACGCCACCAGGTGGGCGGTGACGACGGTCTGACCCCAGATGATGAGGTGGGCAAGGGGCGCCGGCTGGTCCCCCGCCGCCTGGACCATCGTCTGGTTGACCATGTTCATCGTCCACATGCCGGGCTGAAGCTGCAGCATGCCGTCGAGAAGCCAAAGGCCGCCCAGAAGGCGCCGGAGCGTGCGCCGGTCCATGCCGCCGGTCCGCCGCACCCCCATCTCCGCCTGGCCACCTCCTTTCCATTCCATGCCGGTCCATGCCGACTTCGCATTGACAGTGGGCTGGGATTATCCTAGGCTCATGTTCTGTTAGCCATGGCTAAGATCGTAGGTCCCCACCGGGGGCGGCCTAAGGAGGGAACCCATGTTCGCCGAGTTCCTCATCTTCCTGCGCGAGGGGCTCGAGGGCTCGATGATCGTCGCCATCCTCCTGGCTGCGCTCCGGCAGCTGGGCGAGACCCGGCACGCGCGGGCGGTGTGGCTGGGCGTGGCGGCGGCGTTGGCGGTGGCGGTGGGGGGCGGCGTGGCCGCCTACCTGGTCCTGCACGCATACGACGGCACGCGCCTGCAGACGGCGCTCGAAGGCGGAACGTACTTCGTCGCCGCCGCCGTGCTCACCTACATGACCTTCTGGATGCGGCGCGAGAGCGCCCAGCTGCGCGGCAGCCTCACGCATCGGGCGCGCCGGGCGCTGGAGCAGAGGGGAGGTATGGCGCTGGCCGCCTTGGCGTTCGTCACCGTGGCCCGGGAGGGGCTGGAGACGGTGGTCTTCAGCCTGGCGATCGCCCTCGCCGCCCCCGCCTGGCAAGCGGTGCTGGGGGCGGCGATCGGCCTCGTCGCAGCCCTCGCCCTCAGCCGAGGCGTGTACGGGCTGGGGTTGCGGGTGAACCTGGGGCGCTTCTTCGCGGTCATGGGGACGCTGCTCATGCTCAGCGCCGCTGGCCTGTTGGCTGACGGCATCGAGGACTACCAGGCGCTCGGATGGCTACCCCCAGGCGGCGCGCTTTGGGACACCTCCGCCCTACTGCCGGAGGGGGGCTTTGCAGGCGACCTCCTGCATACCTTCCTGGGCTACGCGGCCCGGCCCAGCCTGCTTCAGGTCGGCGCCTACGCCGTCTACCTCGGGGTCGTCTTGGCGCTATGGCTGGGACGGAGGGACGTGCGGTCGGCCCCCGCCGCGGGATCGGCGCGGCCGACCGACAAAGCGCGGGCGGTTCGGCCGTAAGCCCATGGACCCTAGTCGGGGGGCAGCCGGTCACGTAGAGTAGCGGCGAAGGGCCTCGCGACCGCCGTCGGTCGCCCGGGCCGGACGGCCCACATTGGACGTTGCAGCGGGCCGGCGACGGCGGCGATGTCCGGCGATGAACCAGTAAGGAGGGAAAGCGTGCCCGCCGAACTCCTCCGCCTGCCGTGGCTCGACTGGCTGGAGCCCAGCATCCTCTTGCCCATCGCCGCCATGGCCCTGGCCTACTATCTCGTCGCCGACGGGCCGCTGCGGGCGACCGGCGGCGACGCCGACCCCGCCGACCGGGGACGGGGTTGGATGGCCTACGCCGCCTTTGCTGTCCTGTACCTCTCGTTCGGCGGGCCGCTCGACGTGCTGGCCGACGCAAGTTCCTTCGCCGCCCACATGCTCCAGCACACCCTGGGGACCATGGTGGCGGCGCCGCTCCTGGTCGCCGGGGTGCCCGTGCGGCTGTGGCGGCGGGTCGTGCGCGCCCCCGTCGTGGGCGCGGTCATGCGCCAGCTGGTCCGGCCGGTGCCCGCCATCCTCGTGTTCAACGCCCTCCTCGGCGCGAGCATCCTGCCGGCGGTCTACGATCTCGTAGAGCAGAACGACCTTGTGCACCTACTAGAGCACGCCTTGCTCGTCGCAACCGCCGTCCTCATGTGGTGGCCGGTGTTGAGCCGTGTACCCGAGCTTCCGCGGCTCCATCCCGGCTTGCGCATGCTCTACTTGTTCGCCGACGGCATGCCGATGATTTTCACCATGACCTTCCCCACCCTCTCCTCACAGCCCATGTACCCGTATTATGCGCATGCCCCCGAACTCTTCGGCATGAGCCAGGTGGTCGAACAGCAGCTCGGCGGTGCCCTCATGATCACGCTCATGCACATCGCCTACGGCATCGCATTCATCGTCGCCTTCTTTGACTTGAAGAACGGCGCCGACCAGAGCCGGATCGACCCGGTGCTGGTGGCCGTGCGTCCGGACGGCACGGCAGGGGCGCGGCGCCTGTCGGGCGCGGCCGGCGGCGGCGCGTAGGGGCGGGGCGGCGAGGGGAGGGACCCTCCCCGGGAGGAATCGGGTGATGGGGGCGCGGCGCCGAGGGCACGAGGGCGCGGGCAGGCGGCGACGATCCTTGGCCGCGTGGATCGGCGGCGCCGCGGCGGCGCTTGCCGTGTTGGCGTTCGTGATCTTCCCCGTGGCACTCGGGTGGGCCCTGGTCCACCCCAGGCGGGCGCCGGTCGACACCACGCCGGCAGCCTGGGGGCTCGCCTTCCGGCCCGTCGCGTTTCGAAGCCGCACCGACCGAGTGCTCCTGTCGGGATGGTGGATCCCGGCCGCGGGGAAGAGCCCCCTCACCGTGATCCTGGCGCACGGCTACGGCGACAACCGCCTCGACGCGTCCGTGCCCGGCTCAGCCCTGATGCGGGCCCTTCATGCCATGGGCGCCAATGTGCTCACCTTCGACTTTCGCGCCTCCGGGGAGTCCGGGGGGAGCGAGGTCTCGATCGGGGAGTTCGAGGTCCGCGACCTGCTCGGGGCGGTCGACTGGGCGCGCCGCACCCACCCCCGGCAGGCCCGAAGGATTGCGCTCCTCGGGTTTTCCATGGGAGCCGTGGCGGCCCTCATGGCGGGGGAGGAGGACCCCGCCGTCGGCGGCGTGGTGGCCGACAGCCCGTTCGCCGCCCTGGGACCTTATCTACGGGCCAACCTCCCGGTGTGGACCCACCTCCCGCCGTTCCCGTTCGACCCCGTCATCCTCACCCTCGTGCCGCTGGTCACCGGCCTTGACCCGGCGAAGGTGGACCCGGAGGCACACATGCGGGCGTTCGGGTCGCGCCCGGTACTCCTCATCGCGGGGACGGCCGACCGGACGATCCCGGACCGGAACAGCCTGGCGCTGGCCCACGCCGCGGCTCCCGATCAGAACGTGCAGCTGTGGCTCGTCCCTGCGGCCGGCCACATCCAAGCCTTCCGCCGCCAGCCGGCCGCCTACCTGGCGCATCTGTACAGGTTCCTCCGCCGCCTCGATGCCGCGGTGGCGCCGCCGCCCCCGGTGGGCGCGCTGGGCCTGGCCGCGTCCCGCTGACCGGCGTCCCAGGTCACACCAGGCATCGCCGTCTGCGGATCGCCCCCCGTCGGACATGCGGAGTCCGCAAGTTCTCCCCGCTTCTCCTGATGGCGGATTTCCCGGCGGAGACGATGACCGACCGCAGACGCCGAGCGAGAAAGCGGATCGTGAACGGGTGCGAACCCTTCACGCAGCCTTAACCGTCGCCGCCTACGCTGGGGACGGATCCGAGGCTACGACGTGGAGGGAGTTGGACGGACGATGCGAGCGCCGCTGCGGGCCGCCGTCGCATGGGGCATGGCGATGGCCCTCTCGGGCCTGGCGCTGGCCACGGCGGTTTCCGCCCAGGGCCAGGAGAAACTCGTGTTCGATTCCGCCCAGGGTTACGACCAGGCAGAGGCGACGGCCTTCCAGCAGAGGACCGGCATCCGCGTGGAACTGAGCGACATGTCCACGGGGCCGCTGCTCGCCAAAGTGACGGCGGAACGCGAGAACCCGCAGTGGGACGTCGTGTGGTTCGACGGCAACGCCGCCATGGCGGAGCTCGACGCCCAGCACATGCTCTTGCGCGGCTATACGCCGCCGAATGCCGCCCGCTACACCGCCCTCGGGCGCTCCCTGCTGCCGGCAGACCACGCCTTCTTCCCCACCGGGGTGACCGCCGCTGGGGTGATCGTCTACAACACCCGGCTCGTGCCGCCGGCGGACGCGCCTAGGACGTGGACGGACCTGTTGCGTCCCTTCTTTCGGAACGCGGTGGGCATGAACAACCCCGCCGTATCGGGCCCCACCTATCCGATCGTCGCCGGCATCCTGGCCCAGATGGGCATGGCCAAGGGTGAGCGGTTCTTCCTGAACCTCAAGCGCAACGGCCTCGTGGTGAACACCACCAACGGTATCACCCTCCAGGCGCTGTTGGACGGCAAGATCAAGGCCGCGATCGTGCAGGACTCGGCGGCGCAGGCGATCCGGCAATCGGGCGGCCCCGTGAAGGTCGTCTACCCGCCCAGCGGTGTCGTCCTTCTGCCCAGCGACATCGCCATCGACGCCAAGGCCCCCGACATGGCGGCAGCCAAGGAGTTCGTCAACTTCGTCCTCAGCCCGTACGGCCAGCGCGTCATGCAGGACGAAAAGCAGGCGGGGTCCGACTCGCTCTTCCAGCCGATCATCCAGGGCGTCCGGCCGCTCGTGGATCGCGCCGGCGTGACGTGGATCCACCTTGACCCGTACGTTTGGGGCGCGCGGGAGAGCAGCATCGTCACATGGTTCACCGACCACGTGGTGCGCTAGGCATGGGCGCGGCGGGTCCAGGTCCCCGGGGCGGACGTACCGGGATCGGGAGCCTGGGGTTCCGCGCCCTGCCCCTTTGCGCGGCCGCGGTCGTCGTCGTCCTCATCGCCCTGCCCCTCGCGGCGCTGCTCGTGCAGGCGGCCCTCCCGGACCTGTTCGCCGCCCCGCCTAGCCTCACGTTCTCGCTTGCCGGTGTGGAAGGCCTCATGGCGGACCCCTACACCCTGGCCGCCGGCGTCGACTCCCTCCTCCTGGCGGCTGCCACCGCCGCCGCCGCCTCGGCGCTCGGCATCGCCCTGGCCTACCTCCTCGTCCTCACCGACATGCCCGGCCGCGGCGCGGTCTGGGGCATGGTGTGGCTCGTCTTCATCTCCCCTTCGTTTCTGCTCGCCCAGGGCTGGGAGCTTCTCCTGGCGCCCGGCGGCCTGAGCGCCTCCCTCCTCGGGGGCGTGCTCGGGCGGACGCTCCTTTCCCCTTGGGGTGTGCTCGCCGTCCTCGCGCTCAAGCTCTTCCCGTTCGCCGTGTTGGCGGTGGCGCCCGCGCTCAAGGGCATCGGTCAGGACGCCGTCCACGCCGCCCGGCTGGCGGGGGCCTCTTGGGGGGCGACGTGGCGGCGCGTGCTCCTGCCGCTCGTCGCCCCGGCCATCCTTTCCGGCGCCCTCATCGTGTTCGCTGAGGTGCTCAGCGACTTCGGTGTGGCGGCCACGCTGGCGCAGTCGGCGAACTTCCCTCTCGTGACCTACAGCATCTACTCGGCGCTCGAACAGTTCCCCACGAACTTCCCGGAAGCGGCGGCGGCGTCGCTCCTCCTGGTCGCTGCGGTCGCCCTCGCCCAATGGGGCCAGCGCACCGCGACCGGGCGCCGCCTGTACGCCACGCGGGACGGCGGTGGCCGCAGCCTCGCGCGCGTTCGCCTCGGCCGCGGCCGGTGGCCGGCGTTCGCCGCCTGCCTGACCCTGGGCGCCCTCGCCTTCGCCGTACCGGCCGGCACCACGCTGTTCGCCAGCTTCGTGCCCACGACCGCAGGCGGCCTATCCCCGCACTCCCTCACCCTGGCCAACTACCTAGAGGCGATCCGCGTCCCCTACGGCGCCGACGCCTTCGTGCGCTCGCTCGTCGATTCCCTGGCCGCGGCCGCCCTGGGGGTCGTCCTTGGCCTGGGGATCACCCTTGCTTGGCGGCGCGCGGGCGACCGCCTGACCGCCGTCCTTCAGGGGCTGCTCACGACCACCATCGCGGTGCCCGGCATTGTCCTCGGCGCCGGATACATCTTCTTCTGGGACCAGCCGGCGCTTTCCCGCGTCGGCCTTCTGCTGTACGGTTCGCCGGCCGCCTTGCTCATGGCCTACGTGGCTGGCGGGCTACCGTACGCGGTGCGCATGGCGACGGGCGCCGTGGCCCAGATCCCCGATAGCGCCATCCAGGCGGCCCGCGCCGCCGGCGCCGGCCTGGGCGCGGTCGTGCGCCGCATCGTGGTCCCCATGCTGGCCGACACCTGGCTTCGGATCGGGCTCATGCTGTTCGCCGGGGCGATGTTCGAGCTTCCCGTCTCGGAGCTTCTCTACCCGCCCGGCGCCCCCACCCTGGCGGTGGCCATCGTCCACCAGTTTCACAACACCCAGCTCGGCGTCGGGGCCGCGCTCACGGCGCTGTCCACCACGGGTGTCGGTGCTCTGGCCGGGCTCGTGCTCCTGACCCGACGCCTCGCCCGCCCGGCCCGGACGAGGGCGATCGCCTCCGCGCCGACGAGGGCCGTGGAAGTGGGGGGGGTGGCCGTCTGAGCCTCGAACTGCATTCGCTCGGGTTCCGGTACGATGCCCGCGCCTGGGCCCTGCGCGGGGTGGACCTCGTGCTCGGCGAGGGGTCGATCCTGGCCGTACTCGGCCCTTCGGGCAGCGGCAAGACGACGCTCCTCCAGCTCGTCGCCGGCCTTCTCGTGCCCACCGAGGGGGAGGTGCGCCTGGGTGCCCGCACGCTCTCCCGGGCGGGCTGGGCGGTTGCGCCCGAGAAGCGTAACGTCGGCCTGGTGTTTCAGGATTTCGCGCTCTGGCCGCACATGACCGTGGCGGAGACGATCGCCTTTCCCCTTGCGATGCGTAGGCTTGGCGCGCGGGCGCGGGCGGCGAGGGTGGAGGAACTCCTCGCCCTCGTCCGCCTGGAGGGTCTGGGCCAGCGTTACCCACACGAGCTGTCGGGCGGGCAGCGGCAGCGCGTGGCGATCGCTCGCGCCCTCGCCGCCCGCCCCGGTGTCGTCCTGCTCGACGAGCCGATGCCGAATCTGGACGCACAACTACGGGAGCGCATGCGCCTCGAGATCGCGGACACGCTGCGCCGGGAGGGCGTGACGGCGGTGTACGTCACGCACGACCGCCTTGAGGCCCTGTCCGTCGCCGACCGGGTGGCCATCCTCGACGGCGGCGCCCTGGTGCAGGCGGGTGAGCCGCAGGAGCTCTACCGCCGCCCGGCGACCGCCTTTGTCGCCACCTTCCTCGGACCCGCGGCCCTCGTGCCAGCACGGGTCGTGGCGGCCGATCACACCCAGGGGGTGGTGCGCATCGTCACCGCCGTGGGGGTCGAGACGGAAGCGTACGCGCCGCACGACGCCTGCCGGTTGGACGCGCAAGGCTTCTGGCTCCTCCGGCCCGAGCACCTTGCGCTCGGCGACGGAGGCGAGGGCGGTGGGGGACGGCTGGCCTGGCTGGCGCGGGTGGACCGTTGCGACTATGCCGGAAGTCATTGGCAGGTCGCCGTGCGTTCGCCCGCCTGCCCCGAGGTGGCAGTCGTCGTCCACCACCCCAGGCGCGTCGCTCCCGGGAGTGCCGTGTGGCTCACCGCCGATCCCTCCGAGGCTTGGTTCGTACCCGTGCCTGCGGGCGAGGTGGGGAAGGCCGGTGGCGACGCGTCCGAATCGTGGGCGGACGAGACCGCGGGGAGCGTACGACGGGGAGGGGCGGCGCCGGCCGGCAGGACGTAGGGCGCCGCCATGGCGGACAGCGCCGCACGTCCTGCGGGTGTGGCGGTCTGCGCATCGGCCGGGCCCGGGCCGGCCCCGGTTGCACCCAGGCGCGGGGGTATGCGGTCGGGCCGGGTTGCAACCCCGGAGGGGAGCTGGTACCCTTGCATCGGGTGATGCCGATGAACCTGCCGCGATCGCACGCCGCTCGGGTGTTTCGCGCCCTCGGCGACGACACGCGCCTGACCATCCTGGCGCTGTTGCGCACCAGAGAGCTGTGCGTGTGCGAGATGACCGCCCTCGTGGGACTGAGCCAGGCCGCGGTGAGCGAGCATCTGCGCCGTCTCAAGGAGGCCGGCCTGGTGGAGGATCGGCGGCGTGGAACCTGGGCGTTCTACCGCTTGCGCTCCGACCTGCCGGACTACGTCCGAGCCGCCCTAGAGACGGTGCAACTGCCGGCCGAGTGTATCGTGCAGTTCGCGGAGATGGTGCCCGGCGCCCGGTGCGCCACTTCGCCGCAAGCCGTCCCTGTCGCGGTGGCGGGGGACGAGGCGTAGGGGTCGGTTCGATCGGGCGGTGCACGTTGGCGCACCCCAAAGCATAGGTATATCGCGATCAATAAATGGAGGGGGATAACGAATGGAGGCGAGGGTTCGCGAGCTTGTGGCTGTAGCCGCCTCGCTTGCGGCCGGCTGCTCTCGTTGCCTGGAACACCACGTAGGCGAGGCGCGGCGGGCCGGCGCCACGGCGCAGGAGGTGCAGGAGGCGCTCGACGTGGCGCGCGCCGTACGGGTGACCGCCATCACGAACATGGATGCGTTCGCGGCCCAGGTCGTGAGCGGCAACGACACGCTGGCGATGGCCGCGACCTCGCCGGGCCGGTGCGGGCCTGACTGCAACTGCTAATCGGGGGGGCGACAGGGATGACGGTGGAGGTGTTCGACCCCGAGATGTGCTGCACGAGCGGCGTGTGCGGGCCTGCGCCCGACCCGGCCCTCGTGGCGTTTTCCCGCCTGCTCGACGAGCTTAGGGCGCAAGGCGCGCAGGTGGCCCGCTACCAACTCTCCCGCCAACCCCAGGCGTTCGTGCGAAACCAGGATGTCTACAGGCTGGTGCTCGAACGGGGGATCGCCTCCCTGCCGGTCGTCGCGGTGGACGGACGCATCGTGTCCATCGGCCACTATCCGGGCCCTGACGCCCTAGGTGCGCACGCGGCTGCCGCCGCATCCCGGGACACGACGCCCGCGCGCGGTTGCGGCTGCTCCGGCGGTACTGCGTGCCGCTAAGGCGGCGGGGAACCGTCCGACGAGGGAGTGACGTTGTGGCGAGACAGCTCCTGTTCTCCGGCAAGGGGGGCGTGGGAAAGACGACCCTCGCTTGTGCCACGGCCGTTCGCTTCGCCCAGGCGGGGCTGCGTACGCTGGTCGTCACCACGGATCCTGCCTCGAATGTGTCCGACGTGTTCGAGCAGCCGATCGGAGAGGGTCCGGTGCCGATACGGGGCCTCAACGGCCTTTTCGCAGCGGAGCTCGATGCCGAAAGCGCCTTGCGCGCGTACAAGGCGCGCGCCCTAGCACCTCTCGAGGGCGTGTTGCCCGAAGACGTACTCAGGAGCCTCGACGAGCAGATGAGCGGTCCCTGCACAAGCGAGATCGCGGCCTTCGACCAGTTCGTGGCCCGGATCGACGACCAGGGGTTTGACCGCGTGGTGTTCGATACGGCCCCCACCGGGCACACGCTCAGGCTACTGGAGCTTCCCGGCGCCTGGGTAACGCACATCGACGCGGTGGCCGCGGTCGGAGGCCAGACGTGCCTTGGGCCAGCCGATGCGCTCGCGGCGTCGCGGGAGCAATACGAACGGGCGCTGGAGAGCCTTAGATCCCCCAGGAGCACGGCGGTGATCCTCGTTACCCAGGCCGAGCGCACCGCCATCGAGGAGACGGAACGCGCTCATGCGGAGATGGTCTCTCTGGGCATCGCGCCCCGCATGGCGGTGATGAACGGCCGCATCCCCGCCGAGGTCGCCGATAACGCCTTTGCTCGCGCCCGGCGCGCGATGCAGGACGAGCAGATCGCCGAGCTCTCGCGCCGCGTGCCCATCCCGATCGTCGAGGTACCCTTGCTGGACAGCGATGTGACAGGCATCAAGACGCTGGAAAGGCTGGGTGATCACCTTGCTCCCCTCCTCGAGCTTGCCGCCGTCTGAGGCGGCGGTGGCGGACAGACAGCCTGCCGCCCGCATCCGGCCGAGCGGAGCGGGCCCGCGTCGGGTGTTCGTGACAGGCAAGGGAGGCGTGGGCAAGACCACCGTCGCCTGTGCGACCGCAGTTTGGGCCGCCGACCAGGGGCTGCGGACGCTCCTCGTGACCACCGATCCGGCCGCGCACATCGGCAACGTGCTGGAGGCACCGGTGGGCGATGGCGTCGCGCCGGTCGAAGGGGTTCGGAACCTGTGGGCGGTGCGCATCGACGCCAAGGTCACGACCGCCGCCTACATCCAGGCCGTCCTGGACGAAGCCTCGCTCCGCATGGGAGCGGAGGGGATCGCGCGCCTGCGCGAGGAGCTCGCCTCCCCGTGCACGGAAGAGGTGGCCGTGTTCCAGCGCTTCCTCGATCTCCTGTTGGCGGACGCCTACGAGGTCGTCGTGTTCGACACCGCGCCGACCGGCCATACGCTGCGTCTCCTCGAGCTGCCGCTGTCGTACGAGCGACAGCTGCAGGCCAAGGTGTGGACGTCGGAGGAGAGCCGTGCGGTGGACGCCGCGCAGACAGAACGCATGCGTTGTGCGTTCGAAGTCATGCGCGACGGCACCCGCACATCGTTCGTCCTCGTCGTGTACCCGGAGCGGACGCCGATCGCGGAGGCCGGGCGTGCCTGGGGCGAACTCGACGGCCTGGGTATCCGTACTGCCTTCGTGGTATGCAACCAGATCCTCCCCGAGGAGGCCCTGAGCAACGCCTTCTTCCGCCGCCGGCGCTCGATGCAGCTGGAGCACCTCGAGTCGATCGGCGCCACCTTCCCCGGCGTGCCCGTCCTTCCTCTGGGCCAACGGACGGGAGACGTGCGCGGCCTCGACGCGCTGCGCGACCTAGCGTGGGAACTCTACGGCGAGGCATCCATCCAGGACCGATCCAATGAGAGAAGGAAGGCGGGGGGTTGACTCGATGGCCAAGATCGCCGTGGTGATCGTCGCCGGCGCCGACCAGAAGGACCGCGTGACGAGCGGCCTGCACGTGGCCAAGAGGATGCACGACGCGCGCGCGGAGAACGGCATCGAGCGCGTGGAGGTGTTCCTGTTCACCGGCGGGGTGGGCCTGCTTGAGGACACGCTGCCGGAGGCGAGCGCGCTCATCGAGGAGCTTCGGGCTTCCGGCATCGTGGTCGGCGCCTGCCGGAATCAGCTCGAGAACTGGAAGCTCAGCGAGGCCGCGGCCGCACGGCACGTGACCGCCGAATTCGCCCGCGACGCCTTCTCCCGCTACGCCCGCGAAGGGTATACGGTGTTCACGTTTTGAGCGACACAGCCATGCGCGAGCCCTCGGCTGGCGGTTACTGGCCCTCCTGGGCCGAATGCGCCGAGCTTCCGGTGTTCGACGTCCTTGACACGGAGTCGAGTCTGGGACGGTACGCTCAGGCCACCAAGCGCATCACGGTCCAGGACATCGTGAAGTTCCACGG
>JAILZS010000068.1 GCA_023512375.1 Bacillota bacterium
GCACGCATCCTGGCGCTGCTCAACATCGACGCGGACCTGTTCGTGGCCGTCAAACCTCTACCGCCCTGAAATTCCCCGCGCTGCCAGCGGGGGTGGTGAAGATGGGGCGCGACGAGGCAGGCCTACCGCACCATGCTTCCGCGATGCGCGAGGATGGGTGGGCGGTGGAGGCGCCGACCCGGATGCACGCTCCCAAAAGAGGGCGAAAGCTTTCAGCCGTGTTGCACGAAGCTCCCGCTGCGGCCCATCGATCCTCGCCGTAGGCGAGTCTCCTTCCTGCCCCAAGGTAGCGCTCGTCCCCCCATCTCGCTTGATCGCATCCTCAGCACCTGCCGCGTGCCTTGGCCCATAGGCCACCTCCGACCGCTGGTCACGAACCCGCCAACTTCCTGTTGACAAGAGGTGCGACCGCCCCTATAAGCAAGCCAGGAGGAATGACCGTGCAGGACATGAAACAAATTTCAGCCCGCACCGAGTTGCTCCTCCGCGTAGCTTGGGAATACCACGTCAACCATCGCACCGAGAGGGCGATCGCCCGCATGTATGGCGTGTCGCCCGCCTCGGTAAGCCGGCTCCTAGCCAGTGCTCGTAGGCAGGGCTATGTGCGCGTAAGCGTGGCGTTGCCGGAAGGCGTCTGCTTGGAGCTGGAGGACCGTCTGTGCCAGGCATTCGACCTCGCGTTCGCCTATGTCGTACCGCAGGCGGATCACGAGGCGGCGCAGTTCGAAGCCCTGGGACGGGCCGCGGCCTTCTTTCTCTCCCGACACGCCCACGACTGGCCCACCATCGCCGTAGGTTGGGGCCGTACGGTGTCGCACATCCCGCGCCACATCCCTGCCGACATCCGCCTGCCCGATTCGAAGGCGGAGGCAGAGGTCGTCGAGATGGTGGGCGCCTTCTCCACCACGTCGAGTCCTCTCCGGCTTTTGCGCGTGGTCGATGGCCTGGCCGAACGGCTTCGGCGTACGGCCAAGGCGCTGCCCGCACCCGCAGTCGCACCCGACGTGGAGACCCGCGATGCCCTCCTCCGCCACGAGCCGATCCTGGACGTGCTGCGGCACGCCCGCCAAGCCGACCTGGCGATCGTCAGCCTGGGCACGGCCAACTCCCACTCGACGCTCTACCAGCTCGGCCTGTTGACGGAGAACGATCTCGGCCTTCTCCGCGCACAGGGCGCCGCCGGCGAGATCCTCGGCCGCTTCTTCGATGGCTCCGGTGCACCCTTGCCCTCGCCCTTTCACGACCGTCTCATCGGTCTCACCCTTGAAGACCTACGCGCCTTGCCGCGCGTGCTCATCGTCGCGGGGGGAGAGGGCAAGCGCGAAGCGCTGCTCGCGGCGCTGAGGAGCCGACTCGCCACCCACCTCGTCACCGACGACGATACCGCTCGGTGGGTTCTCGAGCACCGGGACACGTGACATGCCATACGCCGGGGGGGAACGGCGTGTATAGCGTGATGTTCGTCCTGTACCGCAAGGCGGGGATGACCCACGAAGAGTTCACCTCCTATTGGCGGGAGGTGCACGCGCCCCTCGTGGCGGAGCTGCCCGGGCTGCGCCGCTACCGCATCGCACCAGTCGCCCCCGACTCGGTCGACGTCACACCCTTCGCCGGTGTGGCAGAGCTTTGGTTTGACAGCCAACACGCCTGGCAACGCGCGCTCGAATCGCCGGCGGGTCAAAAGGCGTTGGGCGATGTGGTGGCGTTTCAGGAACGCTCCGAGGGTGCGCACGTGGTGCCCGAGATCGTCGTCGACCGTACCTTCGCACCCGAGACCTGAACCGACCGGAGCGCGTTTCCTCGAGGCGTCTCCGATCACCGGCAACCCATGCCGAGCCCATTGGTGACAGGGGGAACGAAGGACATGCGAACGTTTCGGACCTGGGTGGGAAGCCTGGCTTTCGCGGCTACCCTAGCCCTGAGCACCCTTTCGAGTATGGCAACCGCGCCCATACAGGCCGCCTCCCGACCGCCCTGGCCGGGCGGAAAGGCGCCGACGATCGCTCTCGTGCGCCAGCTGTGCGTGGGCGACTTCTTCACCCAGTGGCTGGCCGGCGCGCAGGCCGAGGCCAAGGCGCTGGGCGTGAAGCTCAACACCTACTGCGCCAATGGCAACAACGCGCAGATGGTGGCCGATATGCAGACAGCGATCAGCCTGCACGTAAAGGCGATCATCGCTGATCACGGCCTGGCCCAGACCATGGACCCGGTGATTGAACAGGCCCTGAATCATGGCATTCACGTGGTTACTTTCGACCTGTCCAGCCCGGATCCCCGTGTCGTGACGATTGACCAGAACGACCTGATGCTGGGTCTGGAGATCTCCGACGCGATGATGAACACCATGAACGGCCATGCCAACGTCGGCTACGTATACGTTGCGGGCTTTCTTCCACTCGATAAGCGAAATTCGGAGTGGAAGGCAATCCAACAGTTCTTCCCTGGTATGAAGCAAGTAGCTACGTGGGGCACAGTGAGCACTTCGACCATCGCAGATGTGCAGAACGAAACCGTTGCCGCTCTGCAGGCACACCCCAACATCAACGCGATCCTAGCGCCGTACGACGCCTTCGCTCAGGGAGCAGTGAACGGAATTCTCCAGCTTCACCGCAAGAACGTGAAGGTATTCGGCGCTGACATCAGCACCGCAGACATCCAGACCATGGTCAAGCCGGGAAGCCCGTGGGTGGCCACCTGCGCCACGGATCCTGCCGACGTTGGACGTACGGCGGTGCGGGCTGCCGCCCTGCGGATCCTCGGCCAGTATGTTCCTACCTACGTGGAGATCGACCCCACCCTTATCACGCAGCAGTTCCTGCGCGCCCACCACGTCACGACCATGGCGCAGCTCTTGCGCGTCCTCCCGTCCTTTGGCAACACCGGCCAGCTGCAGACGTCCTGGATGAAGGCCCTGGGTGGCTAGGCACCCCCTGAGACGAGACGCCCGACCCCAAGGGGGGACGTTCATGGCTCACCGGCAGGTGAACGCACACCTGTGCAAATTCGCCGCGCCGGCGCGCATGGCGCGCCCTCCCCCGCAAAGGGGTGGGCCGGGTGACGGACCAGAGAGGCGCGGGGAGGCGTACAGTGTGGCCGTACCACCCCTCATCGCCTTGGAAGGCGTGGGCAAGAGGTTCGACGGCGTAGCCGTCCTACGCGATGTGTCGTTCGACATACGTAGCGGTGAGGTCGTTTCGCTATGCGGCGCAAACGGCGCGGGCAAGAGCACCCTCATCAAGATCATGACCGGGTATTACGAGTCGTATCAAGGTCGCGTGCGGATCGACGGTACTGAGGCTCGCCTGCACTCGCCCAGCGGCGCTCGCGCAGCAGGTATCGATGCGGTGTACCAAGAGGTGGACACTTGCATTGCACCCGACCTGTCTGTGGCGGAGAACCTTATCCTATATCGCTTGGCCAATCCCCATTATCCACTTTGGCAAAATCGCCGCCGCATTGAGGCGGAGGCGCGCGCAATTGCCCAAACGGTGGATTTGCGCGTTGATATGGCGAGGCCTGCCCGCTTGCTTACCCTGCAGCAAAAGCAGCTCCTGGTCATCGCTCGTGCCCTGGCGCAGAGAGCCCGCGTCCTCATCTTCGATGAGCCGACCGCCTCGCTCAGCCAGCCCGAGGTGGAGCGCTTGTTCGCCACCATCCGCGACCTTCGCAACCGCGGGCTGGGCATCCTCTACGTCTCCCACCGGCTTTCGGAGCTTCTCGCCATCAGCGACCGGGTGCTCGTCTTGCGCAACGGCGAACTGGTCCAGTCCTTCGACTCGGTCCCCACGGCACGCGACATCGCTACTGCCATGCTGGGCGCCCCTCCGCCCGACGATGCCCCACAGCCGTATGCCCACAGCGCAGGCCCCACGGTACTCGAAGCGATCGGCATCGAGGTGCGCGGCAAGGTGCATGGCGTCAGCTTTGCCGCCGCCCGCGGAGAGATCCTAGGCATCACAGGTCTGGTCGGCGCTGGCAAGACGGAGCTTCTACGCGCTCTATTCGGCGCCGACGCCAGGACAGCCGGAGAGATCCGCCTTCATGGCCGCCTGGTTCACATCCAACGTCCCACCGACGCCGTGAAGAACGGCATCTACCTTGTACCGGAGGAACGGAGACGCCATGGATTGTTCCTTGATTTCCCCGTGTACAAGAATCTGTCAAGCGTTTTCCTTGCTCGCTTCTGTCGCCTTGGTGTCATTGACGCAGCTTCAGAGCGCCGTGGCGCGGCACAGATGATCGAGAGGCTCCACATTTCCGGTGCGGTGGAAGGTCCCGTGGCCCACCTTTCGGGTGGCAATCAGCAAAAGGTGGTGCTCGGGAAGTGGCTTTTCGGCGACCCCCAGGTCCTCCTTTTGGATGAGGTTACCCAGGGCGTCGACGTCGGCACCCGCCAGGAGATCTACCGCCTCGTGCGCGAGATGAGCCAACGCGCAGCGGTGCTCTTCGCCTCGTCCGACATCGACGAGGTGCTCTCCCTGGCCGACCGCCTTCTGGTCATGCGCGACGGACGCGTAGTCGGCTCCTTCGCTCGCGGCGAGGTGGATCGGCAAACCATCCTAGAACTCGCCGCGAACGTGGAAAGGGAGATGGTGGTATGACACCTTCCCAACGCCCCGCGCAGGAAACGCACGTCCGGGCCACGCGCGACTGGGCTCCGGCACTCCAGGGGCTCTTTCTACGCTGGGGGATCCTGGCGGTTCTTTTTGGGCTCATCGTCTATCTGTCCATGGTCCAACCACAGTTTCTTACGATCACCAACTGGACCAACCTCATCCGCGACATGAGCGTGGAAACCCTGGTTGCCTTGGCGGTCACGGTATCGGTGGTGGTGGCCGGTTTCGACGTATCGGTGGGAGCTGTAGCAGGAATGGCGGTCATCGTGTCGATGATGGCCATGGTCGTCTACCACGCCTCCGCTGCCGAGGCAGTGGGATTGTCTCTCCTCTCGGGCCTGGTGATTGGAGCCGTGAATGCCTTCCTCATTGTGCGCCTTCGTCTACCCGACCTTCTTGCCACGCTCGGGATGCTGTTCGTCGTCGACGGCGTGCAACAGGTTTTCGTCGCCGGCCAAACCATCACGCCGGGAATGACCCTTCCCAATGGCAGCTCCGCCACCGGCACGATCCAACCGTCGTTCCTTGCCATCGACCAGGGGCGTTTTCTCCACCTGCCGATCTCTATCTGGATCATGTTCGCCGTGGCGATGCTCCTGTGGTTTTTCCTCTCGTCGACTCGGGTGGGCCGCCTGATGTATGCCGTCGGCAGCAACCAAGAGGCAGCGCGCCTCTCGGGTGTGAACGTCGGCGCCTACAAGACAGGAGCCTATCTTTTGAGCGGATTCCTCGCCGCCCTGGGAGGCGTGGTCCTGGCCGCCCGCATCGGTGTGGGAGAACAGTTGGCCGGCGATCCTTACATGCTCAACGGGGTGGCCGCTAGCATGATCGGTTTCGCCGTGCTGGGCAGCGGACGGGCCAACGTGTTCGGTACGTTCATCGGTGCCCTCCTCATGGCCGTCATGGTGAACGGCTTTACGATGCTGAACGTTCCCTACTACACCCAGCAGGCGATGCTGGGCGCGGTGATGTTGGCAGCCCTCGCGCTGAGCTATGCGGTGAAGAGCCGCGGCTAAGCAGGTTCTCGCACGTCCTCAACCGCACGAGAGGTGATCGCCTTGTACCGCCCCTTCCAACTGGAGGATGCCAAAGCCTACGTACGGCAGAGTTCACTGTTCGCGCCGGATGAGCCTCTTGAAGCCCAGGACCTGGCGGACGGCAACGTGAACTACGTGTACAGGGTGTACAATCCAGCCCGTCCCGACGATCGCTCGGTGATTGTCAAGCAAGCGCTTCCCTACGCGCGAATCGTTGGCGAAAGCTTCCCCATGCCTCTCGATCGAGCGCGCATCGAAAGCCGCGCTCTGGAAGTGGAAAAGACCTACTGCCCAGACCTTGTCCCCCGCGTGTACCGATACGATCCGGAAATGGCGCTCACCCTGATGGAGGACCTGCGGCCTCGCATCATCATGCGGGCAGGTCTCATTCACCAAGTGCGCTATCCGCGCTTCGCCCAGGATCTCGGCCGGTTCATGGCCCGCACGCTGTTCTTCACGTCGGATCTGTCCCTGGACTCGGACGCCAAGAAACGCCAGGTGGTTGAGTTTACCAACCCGGGACTGTGCAAGGTGACCGAAGACCTCGTATTCACCCACCCGTTGGTCGACCATCCGGGAAACCGTTGGAACCCCCTGATCGAGGGTGACGTTCGCCGCCTTCAGAAGGACGAGCTTCTGCGAGCCGAGGTTGCCGATCTCAAGATGGCCTTTATGACCAGGGCGGAAGCTCTCCTCCACGCCGACCTCCATACCGGATCGATCATGATCTCCGAGCAGGACACGAAGGTCATCGACCCCGAGTTCGCCTTCGTAGGTCCGATGTCGTTCGACATCGGGACGCTTCTCGGCAATTTGGCTCTTGCCTGGATAGCCCAGGAGTTTCACGCCGATGATCCCGAGCGCCGTCGCTCCTACCGGCAGTGGATAGAAGGGGCAATGCGCGAGGTGTGGGAAACATTTTCTCGGGAGTTCACCGCCTTATGGGAAGAACGTGCCCATCCTGAGTGGCCACGGCGCCCGTACCGCGATACCTTCCTCGCCCGATTGCTTCAAGAATCGGCGGGCATGGGCGGAGCGGAGCTCATCCGCCGGGTGGTGGGGCTGGCCCACGTGATGGATCTGGAGTCGATTCCCGACGGCGAGCGCCGTGCGGTTGCCGAACGCATGGCCATTTCCGCCGGTCGCACCTGGATTATGGAACGCCGTGGCGTGCACAGCGTCGACGACCTCGTGGCGCTCGTTCGGACAGCGCGCGACACGGTGTTGGCCGCATAGCCGGATGCACGAGTCGCCAAAGGGGAGGACGGACATGGCGAGCTATCGGAGCATCACGTGGATGGGTGATCGGTTGCGCCTCCTCGACCAACGCCGCCTCCCGGCCGAGGTGCAGTACGTCGATCTCGCCACATGCGCCGAGGTGGCAGGGGCGATCCGCGACATGGCGGTACGCGGCGCTCCTGCCATCGGTGCCGCTGCCGCCTATGGCTTGGCGCTTGCCGCCCGGACGGCCCCCGGGGGCTCGCCGGAGGCGGCGTTGGCGGCGGTGGAAGAAGGAGCCTCTCTCCTCAAGGCCGCTCGTCCCACTGCCGTGAACCTCGCCTGGGCAGTGGAACGGGTGCTTTCCCGTGCCCGCGAGCGCCCGTGGCCCTCGGCGGCCGCGCTGGCGGCGGCCGTAGAGCAAGAGGCTACCGCCATCGCCCAGGAGGATGTGGACACCAACCGCGCCATCGGCCGCCATGGCCTTGCGCTCGTACCGGAGGGTGCGCGTATCGTCCACCATTGCAACACAGGTTCGCTCGCCACGGTCGACTACGGCACGGCCCTGGGCGTCATCCGTGCTGCCCACGAGGCCGGCCGCAACGTCCACGTGTACGTAGACGAGACGCGACCGCGCCTGCAGGGGGCGCGCCTGACGACATGGGAACTCGCCCAGCTGGGCGTGCCCCACGCCCTCATCGCGGACGGGGCGGCCGCCCACATCATGCGCACGCAAGGGGTCGACCTGTGCCTTGTCGGCTGTGACCGCGTGGCCGCCAACGGCGACGTGGCCAACAAGATCGGCACCTATGCCTTGGCCTTGGCCGCCGCCGCGCACGGCGTGCCCTTCTACGTCGCCGCGCCGACAAGCACGATCGACCTCACCACGCCGACGGGCGATGCCATCCCCATCGAGGAGCGCGACCCGGGCGAGGTGCTGTACGTGGGCGAGACCGCGATTGCACCCGCCGGAACCAAGGTGCGCAACCCTGCGTTCGACGTCACCCCTGCCCGATACGTCACGGCCATCATCACCGAGTTCGGAGTCGTCCGCCCGCCCTACGAAGAAGGTCTCGCCCGCATCATTGACCTCGCCCGCGCGGCGAGGTCCCAAGGGGGTGTCCGATGATGTCGACCGCCACAGCCGCAGATTGGGTCGCGCATGCCTACCGCGTCGCCCACGGCGTGCGGCGCCGGGTGCTGGAACACACGATTGCCAACAACGGAGGCTACCTGAGCCAAGCGTGCTCCTCGGCCGAGATCCTGGCCACTCTGTACACCCGCGTCATGCGCCTGGGGCCCAGCGTGGCTCCCATGGTCCCCCTTGCCTTCCCCGGCGTGCCGGGGCCCGACAACCCGCGTGCCTTCACCGGTAGCGGCTACAACGGCCCCCATCGCCCCGACCTCGACCGCTTCTACTTGTCGCCCGCCCACTACGCCCTTGTGCTCTATGCCACCCTCATCGAGGTGGGACGCATGGCGCCCGAGGGGCTCGCCCAGTTCAATCGGGACGGCTCCACGGTGGAGATGATCGGCGCCGAGCACTCCCCGGGGATGGAGGTGACGACCGGTTCGCTCGCCCAGGGTCTCAGCCAGGCGCTGGGTGTGGCGCTGGCCCGGCACCTGAAGGGCGAGCGCGGGCGCACCTGGGTGTTCATGTCGGATGGCGAGTTCCAGGAGGGCCAGACGTGGGAGGCGTTCGAGGTCCTCGCCCATCACCGCATCCCCGGCGTGGGCGTGTACGTGGACGTGAACCGCCAGCAGTGCGATGGCCGCATGGCCGACGTCCTCGACATCGGGGACCTGCGCGCCAAGCTACGCGCCTTTGGGGCCGACGTGCACGAGGTCGACGGGCACGACGTGGAGCGCCTCGCCCGAACGGCCGAGGGCTGGGACGGGCATCGGCCGCTTGTGGTGCTGGCCATGACCAACCCTTGCCAGGGAATCGACCGCCTGCGGGAACGCGAGCCCAAATACCATTACGTTCGTTTCCGCGATGACGCCGAACGCCAGGCCTACCGCGCCTTGCTCGACGCCATGCAGGAGGAGGGGTAGGCCTTGGAGATCCTCACCCGGGTGCATGCGAAGAACCTCGTGGCCTGGGCACGCACGCGACCGGAGGTCGTCGTCCTGTCAGCCGACCTCACGAGCTCCACCGAGGTCGATCTGTTCCGGGATACCTATCCCGACCGTTTCTTCTCGATGGGCATGACCGAGCAAAACATGCTCAGCATGGCCGGTGGGCTGGCCCGGGAGGGCTTCTATCCCTTCGTCCACACCTTCGCTGTGTTCATCTATCGGCGCGCTCTCGACCAGCTGGCCATGTCGGTCGCGTACCCCAACCTGCCCGTGCGCCTGTTCGGTTTCCTCCCCGGCATCCTCACGCCCGGGGGAGCGACGCACCAAGCGATCGAAGACGTGGCCGTGGTGCGGGCGCTGCCGAACATGACCGTGCTGGAGACGGGCGATGCCACCGATGTGGAGTCCGTGCTGGACGTCGCCCAGGCCGTGCCCGGACCGGTGTACGTGCGCACCCTGCGGGGCGAGATCCCGCGCCTTTTCCCGCAGACCGAACCGATGCAGCTGGGCCAGGCCCGTGTCCTGTCCGAGGGGGATGACATGCTCCTGGTCACGTCGGGTATCTGCACCGAGGAAGCGCTGCGGCTCGTTCCCCTGCTTCGGAGACGAGGTCTCTCCGTCGGACACCTGCATGTCACCACCCTCAAGCCGATGCGGGATCCCACCGTGGTGGAAGCAGCAGCGCGCGCCCGCCTGGGCGTCATCACGATGGAGAACCACACCGTCGTCGGCGGCCTGGGGAGCGCCGTCGCCGAGCTCCTCACCGAGCAGGGGGTGGCAAAGCGCATCGTCCGCCTGGGCCTTCGGGACACCTTTGCCCACGGCGCGAGCCCGCGCCACCTCATGCGCGAGTACGGTATCGATGCCATGGCCCTGGCGGCAGCCGTGGAACGGCTTACTGGGGAGCGGTTCGGCATCCGCGAGGAGGAGCTCGCGGCGGTGCGCATCGAGGTCGCCTCGCCCGAGTCGAAGGCGGAGGCGCTCTAGGTGGGAGCGCAGATCTCTCCGGCGACGAGCGGTGAGCGCTTCCTTGCCGTCTACCGCCTGCGCGGCGACGAGGCCCGGGCGCGTGCCCTGGCCGAAGCCATCGTAGTCGAGCAGACGGTGGAGTTCCCCCGCCACCTCCTCCCCCCGGGCGGAATCGAGGAGCACGTGGTGGGCAGGGTCGAACGCCTTGAGCCCGACGGGCCCGACGCCTGGCGATGCACGGTGGCCTACCCGGTGGAGGACACGGGTTGGGAGCTGCCGCAACTGCTCAACGTGGCGTGGGGCAACGTGAGCCTCATGCCGGGCGTGCGCTTGGTCGACCTCTCGCCATCGCCCTCGCTCTACGCCCGCTTGCCCGGGCCGCGCTTCGGGCGGCAGGGTCTACGGGAACGGCTGGGCGTACCCGCGCGCCCCCTGTTGTGCACGGCCCTCAAGCCCATGGGCCTCACCGCCTCGGAGCTGGCCGCTTACGCCCACGACTTCGCCCTGGGCGGCATCGACCTCATCAAGGACGACCATGGCCTCGCCAACCAGCCGTTCGCCCCCTGGCGGGAGCGCGTCGCCCGCTGTGCCGAGGCGGTGGGGAAGGCAAACGCCCGCACCGGTCGGCGCTGCCTCTACCTCCCGAACGTGAGCGCTCCCGCCGACGAGCTCCTAGAGCGCGCCCACGTGGCCCGCGCCCTGGGGGCCGGAGGGCTCCTCGTCTCCCCCGGTCTCACGGGCCTGGACGCCATGCGCGCCCTGGCGGTCGATGACGGCCTGGACCTGCCGATCCTCGCCCACCCCGCCTTCCTGGGCACCTACGCCCTGGGGCCGGACCAGGGCATCGCCTTCGACGTTCTGTTCGGCACCCTCATGCGCCTGGCCGGGGCGGATGCGGTGATCTTCCCCAACCATGGCGGCCGCTTCTCCCTCCGGTCGGAGGACTGCCGCCAGATCGTCGCCGGCACCGGCCGCTCGTTGGGGCCGGTGCGCCCGGCGTTCCCGGTCCCGGGAGGCGGCATGCGCCTGGAACGCATCCCCGACATGGTGGCAGAGTACGGCCGCGACGTCGTCCTCCTCATCGGGGGCGGTCTCTTCGCTCTCGGCCTCGGCGTGCGCGAAAGCAGCGAGCGCTTTTTGGCCGCGGTCCAGGATTCCGCAGGGGGGGCGGCGCCGTCACCACCGCCGCCTGCGCCTCTCGGGCCTGAGCGTGCTGCCGGTGCCGGTCCGCGCGCGACAGTGTGATCCCCCCTACGCCGGCGGCAGCACCTTCCCCGGGTTGAGGCAGCCGGTGGGGTCGAGGGCGCGCTTGATCCGCCACATGAGGGCGATCTC
>JAILZS010000012.1 GCA_023512375.1 Bacillota bacterium
CCCCATCCCATCGCCTCCCACCCGCACGTGACGGCCCTGGGGGCCGTCGTGTGAGAAGGCTATGAGGTAGCGGCGGCGGGGGTTCCTCGGGCGGCCGCGGCGCACGCTAGGCCGAGCGACGGCGTGCGGCGGCGTCCCGCCCGGCCAGGGCGGGCGGGCGGAGGAAGGCGAGGGCGACGAGGAAGACCGCCGCCGCCAACGCCGCCGCCGCGGCGAACAACAGGCCGGCGCTCCTGTGCATGATCAGCCCGAAGGACGGTGGTCCGAGGGCGACGCCGAAGAAGCGCACGCCTCCGTACAGGGAGGTGATGAGGCCGCGTTCGCCCGCGCCGGCGCTCGACGTGACCAGGAGGTTGAGGGCCGCGAGGGCGAGGCCTCCCGCCAGTCCCACCACGCCCACGACCCCGTACACCCACGGGCGCGCGTCGTGTACGAGGGCCATGGCCGCCATCACGGCCGAGAGCAGGGCAAGCCCGAGGAGGACGCTGGCGCGCGCCAGGCGCCGCCGGCGGCCCAGGGTGAGCCCCACGGCGTAGGCGGTGGCGGACAGGGCTGCCACCGGCACGGCCAGGAGGAGACCGCTGGGGATGTCGGCCACCCGCCAGCGTTTCTCCAGCGACTCGGACAGGTAGAAGAGGGTGCCGAAGATGAGGAACATGACGGCCCCGCCGCACGCCAGCCCCGCGCCGAGGGAGCGGCCGCGGGCGGCGAAGACGCCCCGCACGCGGGCCACATACCGCCCCACCGCCTGCACCCGTCCCGAGGCGGCTGGCTCGTGCGTACCCCACCACACGCCCGCGGCAAGGGGTAGGGAGAGGGCGGCGAAGACGTAGAACGGGAGGTACCACGCTACCAGCCCCGCCAGCGCCCCGGCCACGGGCGACACCGCCTTGCCCAGGCCGTTGGCGGCCTCGATCGTGCCCATCGCGCGGGAACGGCCGCCGCCCCGGAAGAGGTCGGCGGCCATCGCCATGGCGAGCTGGGACATGGCCGCCGCACCCATCCCCTGCACCGCCCGGCCCGCCAGGATGAGGGCGTATGGGGAGGGCATGAACGCCGCCGCCAGCCCCGCCCCCAGCGCCCCGAGGCCGAACAGGGCGACACCTGGGGCGATGACGGGGCGCCGGCCGAACCGGTCCGAGAGGTACCCGGCCACTGGGATGAGCACCCCCGCCGGTACGGAGAAGGCCGTCACCACGAGGCTGGTCTGCATCTCGCTCATGCCGGTGGCGGCCTGCATCTTTGCGAACACGGGAAAGAGCATAGAGTTGCCCAGGACCATGAGGAAGGGCACGCCCGCCAGGATCCCCAGGCCAATCCCTCGCCCGCGTGCGGGCGAGGGGGCCTCGGCCGAGGGCGGCGGCGGGGCGGCGGCGCGCGGACGCGATCCCACGCTCTCGACCTCCCTCGGCGCTGTTTCGGACGGCGCCGAAGCGGCGCCTTGCCGCTAGCGTGCCCGGCCCCGGGGCGGCGATGCCGGGAGGGCGATGGCCACGACCAACGAGACGGCCCTGCTCATCGCCCTAATGGGCGTGGCCATGGTGGCCAAGAACCGCCTCATCACGCTGGCGGCGGCGGTCGTGTTGGCGCTTCGCGTCCTGCGCGCGCCGCCCCAGGTCCTCGCCTTCCTCGAGACATGGGGGGTCGAGATCGGCCTCATCTTCCTCACCCTGGCGGTGCTGGCCCCTTTGGCCAGCGGCCGGGTGACCGTGCGCGATCTGCCCACCTTGCTCCTCACCCCCGTCGGCGCCGCAGGCGTCGTCGGCGGCGCCGTGGCCGCCTGGATGAACGCCCGCGGCATCGAATACCTGCAGGCGCAGCCCACGACCATCGTGGCCATGGTGGTGGGCTCGGTGCTGGGCGCGACGTTCTTGCGCGGCATCCCCGTCGGCCCGCTCGCCGCTGCCGGCATCACGTGGCTCATCGTCGCCGCCATGCGGCCGCGCGGCTAGGGCCGTGCCGCCGACGCTGGCGAACGAGCCAGCGCTTTCCGAGCATACGGGAGCGTCCGGCGGCAACACTAGCGCCAGAACACATAAGGAGGTGAAGGGCCATGCCGAGCAACAACACGTACGTCGTGCCCGAGGCTCGCGGCGGTCTCGACCAGTTCAAGTACGAGGTCGCGCGCGAGGTGGGCGTCGACCTGCGCGAAGGCTACAACGGCGAGCTCACGACCCGCCAGGCCGGGCACGTGGGCGGCCAGATGGTGAAGCGGATGATCGAGATCGCGGAGCGCAACCTGGGGCACACCCGCTAACGGGTAGGCCCCGACCCCCGCGACGGCCCGATCGCCGCCGGCACGGTCTCGTCCATTCCTGCGGGGGGCGCCCGAGGCGCCCCCCGATGTTCACTGCGCGTACTCGCCGAAATCCGACAGGTCGATCCCGGGATGGAGGACGGCGTTGAGCGCCCCTCCCACCACCCATGCCACCTCCCGCACGAGAAGGTCGATCTCCTTGGGGGTGACCATGAGCTCTCCCAGCTTGGGGGACAGGATGCGGCGCAGGAAGGCGCGGTCCCCCTCGTCGTCGCCGAAGGCCCCCACCAGGTCGCCCCACCGCCCCCGGCCGCGGAACGACTCCGTGACGGTCCGAAGCGAGGATTCCACGATGGCGATGGCGTGCACGACCGTGGGTACGCCCACGGCGATCGTCGGCACACCCAGGGTCTCCCTCGTCAGAGCGGCGCGGTGGTTGCCTACGCCGGAACCGGGTCGGATGCCCGAATCCGCCACCTGGATGGTGGTGCACAGCCGGTCGGGGTCCTGGGCGGCCAACGAGTCGATGCACACCACCCGCTCCGGCCGCACCTCCCGCACGATGCCGCGCACGATCTCGCCCGTCTCCATGCCGGTGAGGCCCAGGACGCCCGGGGCCACCGCCGCCACCGGCCGGAGCTGCCCCCTAAGCTCCGGCGGCACCGCCTCGCCCAGGTGGCGGGTGACCAAGACGCGCTCGATGACGCGCGGCCCAAGCGCGTCGGGTGTGGCGTTCCAGTTCCCCAACCCCACGAGCAGGACGGAGGTGCTCTCGTCCAGGTCGAGGACCCGCCCCAGCTCCTCCGCCAACAGGGCCACCACCTCGCGCCCGTGCCGCCGGCTGCGCCGCCTGAGTCCCGGCGCATGCAGGGTGACGTAGTGTCCGGGGGGCTTGCCGATGCGCCGGGCGGCCTCCTCGTCGCGGATGGTCACGCTCTGTACGGACACACCGCCGTGACGCCGCTCCTCCACGTCGACCCCTGCCACGGAGCGCCGCCGCACCGCTTCCTCGTGCGCCTCCAGCGCGAGGTCGGTCCGCACCTGCCACCGGCCGAGCCCCCCGTCGCCTTCGACCATCGCCACCCCCCCGCCCTGGCAGGGTGCCCAGGAAGCGAGGCACGTAGCCAGCGCCTGGCAGGGGGAGGAGCGCCCGTGCCGCCGCCGAATGGAGGGACGGCGGATGGGGGTGGACGGCGTCGGACTGAAGCGAGAGCTCGGCCTGCGCACCGTGGTGTCGACGAGCGCGGGGCTGGCGTTTGCGGCCGTGAACTTCCTCGCGGTCGTGCAGGTGGCGGCCTACACCGGCGGAGAGAGCCTCTGGGTGGCCATGGGCATGGCCGCCTTCCTGTGCCTGGGCGCGGCGTTCATGTTCTCCGAGCTGGCCGCGCGCCACCCCACGGCGGCGGGCCTGCGGGTATGGCTGCGGCGCGGCATCTCCGACGACTTCAGCCTGGGCTTCACCCTGGTCTACTTGGTGGCCATCCTGCTCGTGGTGGCCGCCGACGCCTTCGTCCTCGGCAGCGTCGTGCACGCCGCCCTGCCCGCCGTGCCCGGCGTGGCCTGGGTGGCGGCGGCGATCCTCGCCGTCTTCTTCGCCAACCTGCGGGGAGTGCGGATGGCCGGGCGCCTGCAGGACGCGACCACGTACGCGCTGCTCGCCACGCTCCTCGTCCTGTCCGTCATCAGCCTCGCCGTGCACGGCCTGCACCCCCAGCGCCTGTGGCCGCCCGCCGGCGGCGCAGGCGGGGTGGCGCAGGGCATCGCCGAGGGGATCTTCATCTTCGTCGGTTTCGAGTGGGTGACGCCCCTGGCGGAGGAGGTGCGCTCCGCCACCACCCTGCCGCCCGGCATGGTGTGGGCGGTGGTCCTCCTCGCCGTGGTGTTCACGGTCTTTGGGCTCAGCCTCACCGCCCTCATGCCGGCGGGGCGCCTCCTTCACACCACCGCGCCCCAACTGGCCGTAGGGCGGAGCGCCCTGGGCGGGGTCGGCTTCTGGGCCATGCTCGCCGTCACCGCCGTCACCGCCGTCACCACGTTCAACGGCGCCTTCGTCGCCGGCAGCCGTCTTCTGTACGCCCTGGCGCGTGAGCGCGCCCTCCAACCCGTGTTCGCCCACCTGAACGAACGCATGGTGCCCGACCGCGCCTTGGCGGCGCTCACCGCCGTATCCCTTGCCCTGGCCTTGGCGGTGGCGGCCACCGGCCGTTACGTCTACCTCATCAACATGGGCGCGGCCATCGAGTCGGCCATGTACGCCGCCGCCGCCCTCGCCCTCTACGGCCTGAGGCGGCGCGAGCCCCAGGCGCGTCCGTTCTTCCGCGCCCCCGGCGGCACCTTGCTGCTCGCGGCGGTGGGCGCGGTCTTCCTCGTCCTGGCCGCCATCGCCGCCACCCTGCCCGGCGACCTCCCTCCCCCAGGCATGCCCTGGGGGCTTGTCGTGCTCGCCGTCCTCGGCGCCCTTTCGCTCTACCACGTGCGCCGGGTCGCTCCCGCCCTGCGGCGGCAGGCCGCGTCCCGCCGCCCAGCCGCGTCCGCGCGGGACGGCCAGGGCGCCTGACGGCGGGGACCGGCTGGTGTGTCCGCCGCGCGAGCGCTTCGGTACCGCAGTGGTCATCGTCGCCGGCAACCGGAGTCCCAATGCCCGGTAACCCGAGCCGCTCATGCGCCCGGCGGGGTACGAAACCGTTCGGCTCGACCGCGGCAGGACGGCCGCGCCCGCGGCCGTCCGCGCATGCCCGAGGGAGAGGTGTCCAAGAAGCGCTAGGCGTCTAGGGGCGGCAGCCCACGGGCTCCCTCGAGCACCTCCCAGAAGGCGGGGAAGGAGACGTCCGCGGCCGCCGCCCCCGCCACCTCCACCGGCGCCTCGGCCGCCAGGGCAAGGACGCCGAACGCCATGGCCACGCGGTGGTCGCCGCGGGCGTCGACCCGCCCCCCCCGCACCGTCGCCGGTCCCTCCACCCAGAAGCCGTCGGGGTACTCCCCGGCCCGCACCCCCAGGGCGGCCAAACCCTCCACCATGGCGGCGATGCGGTCGCTCTCCTTGTGGCGGAGCTCGCCCGCCCCCCGCACCTCCGTGCGGCCGCGGGCGGCCGCCGCCAGGGCGGCCAGGAGGGGGAGCTCGTCGATGAGGGCCGCGATGCCCTCCGGCCCGATGCGCGCTCCCTTGAGGCCCTCCCCGCCCGGGCGCACCGTGACCGTGGCCACCGGCTCCCCCTGCCACTCCTCCCACCCCTCCACGGCCACCTCGGCCCCCATGGCCCGGAGGGCGTCGAGGAAGGCCGTGCGCCCCGGGTTGACGCCCAGGTCGCGCACGCGCGCCGCCCCCCCCGTGAGGAGGGCGGCGGCGAACAGGAAGGCGGCGCTCGAGGCGTCGCCCGGCACCCGCCAGGCCATGGCCCTAGGTCGCGCCGGCCCGCGCACCCGCACGCGTCGCCCGGCGCCGGCCGCCTCCACGGACACCGGCACGCCGGCGGCCCGCAACAGGCGCTCGGTGTGGTCGCGCGTGGGGGCCGGCTCGACGACGGCGGTCTCGCCCGCCACGAACAGACCGGCCAGGAGGACGGCCGACTTCACCTGGGCGCTGGCCACCTCGAGCGTCACCTCGCCGGCGCGCAGCGGCGCCGGCAGGACGGTCACCGGCAGGCGCTCGCCCCCTTCCCGCCCGGCGATGCGCGCTCCCAGGACGGTGAGCGGGCGGACCACCCGCCCCATCGGCCGTCCGCGCAAGGACGCGTCGCCCGTGAGGACGGCGTACCGCCCCGCCCCGGCCAGAACGCCCACGGCCAGGCGGGCCAGGGTGCCGCTGTTCCCGGCGTCGACCACGTCCTCCGGTTCGCGCACGCCGCCCGCCGGGGGGAGGATGCGCAGCCCCTCGCCCGGCGTTCCCTCCACCCGCGCCCCCAGGGCGCGGACGGCCGCCAGCGTCGAGGCGCAGTCCGCGCCGGGGGCGTAGCCCGCCACCGTGCTCTCGCCCTCCGCCAGGAGGGAGAGGAGGGCTACGCGGTGGGAGATCGACTTGTCGCCGGGCACGCGGCCGTCGAACCGAAACGGCGAGCGCGCCGGCGCCACGGCCCGCACGCTGCCCTGGCCGGGCAGGACGTCCCTCACAGCGAACGCCCGACGGCGCGCGCGACGGGCTCGATGGCTTGCATGAGGTCGCGGAAGCCCTGTGGGCTCAAGGACTGGAACCCGTCGGAGAGCGCCCGGTCCGGGTCGGGGTGGACCTCGACGATGAGCCCGTCCGCCCCCGCCGCCACCGCCGCCCGCGCCATGGGGACGACAAGGCTGCGCCGGCCAGTGCCGTGGCTGGGGTCGACGATCACCGGCAGGTGGGTGCGCTCGCGCAGCACTGGGACGGCGTTGAGGTCAAGGGTGTTGCGGGTGGCGGTCTCGAACGTTCGGATGCCCCGCTCGCACAGGATCACCTGGTCGTTGCCGCCCGCGAACAGGTACTCCGCCGCCAGAAGCCATTCCTCGATGGTGGCGCTGAGCCCCCGCTTGAGCAGGACGGGCCGGCCGCTCAGCGCCACTTCCTTGAGCAGCTCGTAGTTCTGCATGTTGCGGGCGCCGATCTGCAGGCAGTCGACCGCCTCCGCGACCTCCTCCACGAGGCGCGTGTCGAGCACCTCGGTCACCACCGGCAGCCCCGTCACCTGGCGCGCCATGCGCGCCAGCCTCAGGCCCTCCCGCTCCAGCCCCTGGAAGGAGTAGGGCGAGGTGCGCGGCTTGAAGGCCGCCGCCCGCAGGCACCGGCCGCCCGCCTGGGCCACCGCCACCGCCGCCTCCAGGTACTGCTCCTCGCTTTCCATGGCGCACGGGCCGGCGATCACCGCCAATGCCTCGGCGCCGAACACCACCTCGCCCACCCGGACCTGGGTGCGCACGCCCTCCGTCTCCGCGATCTCCACCTTGAGACCGGGGGTCTCCCTACCGTTGCCTGCCATCCTACGACCCCTCCTGCCCTGCCCGGGTCCGTTCGTCCATGGCCCGCCGCATCGCCCCGAGCAGATCGGCGATGGAGCGGGCGTCGGGCGGGCCGTCGCCGGCCGCCGGCGCCGCGAGGGCGCTTCCCACGATGACCGCGTCCGCCAGGCGGGCGGCGCCCGCCGCCGCCTGGGGCGTGCCGATGCCGAAGCCGATGGCGCACGGAACGTCCGTCACGCCGCGCACGCCGCGTACCACCGCGGCGGCGCTCTCGGCCACCTCCTCGTTCGCACCCGTCACCCCCAGGCGGGCGACGCAGTACACGAATCCCTCCGCCACCTCGGCCAGTCGGGCCAGGCGCCCCGGCCCGGTGGTGGGCGCGGCGAACGGCAACAGGCCCAGCTCCGCCGCGTGCGCCGCCCGCCGCACCGGGTCCGACTCCTCCAGGCTGAGGTCTGGCACCAGGAGGGCGTCCACCCCCGCTCCCGCCGCTCGGGCCATGAACGCCTCCAGGCCGGGGCGCAGGACCGGGTTGAGGTACGTGAGCAGGACGACGGGGAGGTCGGGGCGCTCGGCCTTCAGGCGGGAGACGAGGCGGAACGTCGTCTCCGTGCCGCCCCCGGCCGCCAGGGCCCGGAAGGCCGCCGCCTGAAGGGTGGGGCCGTCGGCCACCGGATCGGAGAACGGCAGCCCCACCTCGAGCACGTCTGCCCCCGCGTCTGCACACGCCCGCAGGCGCTCCAGGCTCTCCCCCTCGGACGGGTCGCCCGCGGTGAGGAACGGCACGAGGGCCCGCTCGCCCCGGGCGGTGCGGCGGCGGATCGCCGCCTCCACCCGGCGCGCCCCAGCGGCCGAGGGCGCGCGCACATGGGCTTCGCCCATCACCGCTCCCCTCCCTGCTGCCCGAGGCCGCGGGCGCGCAAGGTCTCGACGTCCTTGTCGCCCCGCCCGCTCAGGCTTACCACGATCGTCTCGTCCGGCGCCATGTCGCGCGCCGCCCGTACGGCCGCGTACACGGCGTGGGCGCTCTCCAGGGCCGGAAGGATCCCCTCCAGGCGGCACAGCCACGCCACCGCTTCGAGCGCCTCGTCGTCGCGCACCACCGTGTAGGTCACCCGCCCCGAATCGCGCCAGTAGGCGTGCTCCGGTCCCACCCCAGGGTAGTCCAGGCCGGCGGAGATGGAATGGGCCACCCGCACCTGGCCGTCCGGCGTCTGCAGCAGGTAGGAGAGGGCGCCGTGCAGGACGCCCGGCTCCCCCGCGCTCAAGGAGGCGGCGTGGCGGCCGCTCTCGACCCCCTCGCCCGCCGCCTCCACGCCCAGCATGCGCACCCCGTCGTCCCCTTCGAAGGGGGAGAAGAGCCCGGCGGCATTGGACCCGCCGCCGACGGCCGCCACCAGGAGGTCGGGCAGGCGCCCCGTGGCGGCCAGCGCCTGCGTACGCACCTCCCGGCCGATGACGGACTGGAAGTCGCGCACCATCGTGGGATAGGGGTGGGGACCCACCACCGAGCCGATGACGTAGAAGGCGTCGGGGTCGGCCGTCCAGGCGCGCAGGGCCTCGTTGGTGGCGTCCTTCAGGGTGCCGCTCCCCGACTCGACCGCCACCACCCGGGCGCCGAGAAGCCGCATGCGGTACACGTTGAGGGCTTGGCGGGCGATGTCCTCCGCCCCCATGTAGACGGTGCACTCGAGGCCGAACAGGGCGGCCGCCGTGGCCGTGGCCACGCCGTGCTGGCCGGCGCCCGTCTCCGCCAAGACGCGGCGCTTGCCCATGCGCCGGGCGAGGAGGACCTGCCCCAGGGTGTTGTTCACCTTGTGCGCTCCGGTGTGGCACAGGTCCTCGCGCTTGAGGAAGATGCGGGCGCCGCCGGTGAAGGCGGTGAGCCGCCGCGCCTCCGTGAGGGGCGTCGGCCGCCCTACGTACGTCCGCCCCAGTTCCTCGAGCTCGCCCCAGAAGGCCGGGTCGGCCGCCGCCTCGCGGTAGGCCGCCTCCAAGGCGAGCACAGCCGGCATGAGCGTCTCCGGCACGTACCGCCCGCCGTAAGGGCCGAAGTGGCCCGTCGCGTCAGCCTGCGGCATAGCCGTCTCCCTCCTCCCGGCCGCCCGCCGCGGCCTTCTCCCACCCTTCGGCGCTCTCCCGCCAGTGCCGCCGCGCGGCGGCGACGAACGCCCGCACCCGCGCCGCGTCCTTCCACCCCGGCCGTCCCTCCTCCACGCCGGAGGAGACGTCGACCCCGTAGGGATCGACGGCCGCCACGGCGGCCGCCACGTTGTCCGGGTCGAGCCCGCCCGCCAGCACGAGGCGGCGCACGCCCGCCCCCAGGCGCGCAGCCTGAGCCATGTCCAGGTGGCCGCCGCGGCCGTCGGGGCGCGCCCCCAGGCGCGCGTCCACAAGCGGGAGCGCCCCCGCCGCCAGGGCGGCGCGAGCCCTCTCCACGGCGTCCGGACCCGGCGCCACGGCCGCCAGCACGTCGAGCCCCTCCCTCGCCAGGGCGCGCACCTCCTCCGGCTGCCAGTCGGCGTCGTGCAGCTGCACCCCCGTAAGGCCCGCCCTGCGCGCCGTCTCGACCACTTCGGGCAGGGGCGTGGAGGCGAACACCCCCACCCGTTCCGCCTCCAGCCCCTCCCCTAGGGCGCGGGCCGTACCGGCGTCGACCCGACGCGGGCTAGGGGCGAAGACGAAGCCGACGGCGTCGGCGCCGGCCTCCACCGCCTGCTGCGCGTCCTCGCGCCGGATCACGCCGCACACCTTCACGTACGTCCTTCCCGCCTGCCGCAGGGCGCGCGCCGCCGCCTCGGGCGCGGCGCTGCGCATGAGGTACTCGCCCACGAGGACCCCGTCCGCCCCCGCGCGCACCGCCCGGCGCACGTCCGCGGGCGAGACCAGGCCGCTCTCGGCCAGGGCGAAGCGGTCGGTCGGCACGAGCGGGATGAGGCTGAGGGCGGTCTTCGTGTCCACCCGCAGGGTGGCCAGGTCGCGGTTGTTCACCCCGATGAGGCGCGCGCCCGCCTCGACGGCCAAGGCCACCTCCTCGGCCGTGTGCGCCTCCACCAGGGCCTCCATGCCGAGCGCCCGGGCCTGCGCCATGAGGTCCCCGAGCGCGCGACCCACAAGGGCGACGATGAGGAGGACCGCGTCCGCCCCCGCCGCCCGCGCCTGCACGATCTGGTAGGGGTCGACGACGAAGTCCTTCTGTAGCACCGGTAGGTCCACCGCCGCCCGCACGCGCTCGAGGTCCTCGAGCCGCCCGCCAAAGGCGGTGGGTTCGGTGAGCACCGACACCATGGCGGCGCCCGCCCGCGCGTAGGCGCGCGCCGTGCGTACCGGGTCGGCGTGGGCGGCGATCGCCCCCGCCGACGGGGAGGCGCGCTTGAACTCCGCCACCAGGGCGGGGCGCGGGGCGGCGCGCAGGCGCGCCCACACGTCGCGCGCCGGGCCGCGCGCCCGCGCCCGCGCCAAAAGCTCGTCCTCCCCCTCGCGGCGACGCGCCTCGGCCACCCGGGCCCGTGCCGCCTCCCCTAGGGCGGTGAGGGCGCTCATACCGCGCGCTCCCCGCTGCCGGCCAGGGAGACGAAGCGCCGCAGCGCCTCCAGGCGTTCGGCCGCGGCACCGCTGTCGAGGGAGCGGGCGGCGAGCGCCATCCCCTCCCGCAGGTCCTCCGCACGTCCTGCCACGTACAGCGCGGCGGCGGCGTTCAGCAGCACGGTGTCGCGCGCGGGGCCCCGCTCGCCGGCCAGGACGGAGCGGGCGACGGAGGCCGAGGCGTCGGCGTCCGCCACCGTCAGGTCGTCCAGATCGCAGGGCGCCACGCCGAGGGCGCGGGGGTCGATCACCTGCGGCACCAGCCGGCCGTCCCTCACCTCGACGGCGTCGGCGGGGGCGACGGGCGTGATCTCGTCGCACCCGGAGCGATCGTGCACCACCAAGGCATGCGCCGTGCCCAGGCGGGCGAGGGCTTCCGCCACAAGGGGAAGGTGTTCGGGCGAGCTTACGCCCACCACCTGGCGGTCGGCGCCCGCGGGGTTGGTGAGCGGGCCCAGGAGGTTCATCACCGTCCGCACGCCCAGCTCGCGCCGCACCGGCGCCACGTGGCGCATGGACGGGTGAAAGGAAGGGGCGAACAGGAAGGCGATGCCGACATCGTCGATGGCGCGGGCGGCGTCGGCCGCGTCCACCTCCAGCCGTACCCCCAGCCGCTCCAGGCAGTCGGCGCCGCCGCTTCGCCCCGAGGCCGCGCGGTTGCCGTGCTTGGCCACCGGTTGGCCTGCCCCGGCCACGACGAAGGCGGCTACGGTGGAGACGTTGAACGTGGAGCGTCCGTCGCCGCCCGTGCCGCAGGTGTCCACCAGGGGACGCGACCGCGCCGGCACCGGCGTGGCGGCATCGCGCATGGCGCGCGCCGCCCCCGCCAGAACGGCGGCGGACTCCGCCCCGGTCAGGCGCAGGGCGATCAGGAAGCCGGCCACCTGGGCGGGGGTCGCCTCGCCCCGCATGACCTCCGCCATCACCTCCGCCGCCGCCGCCTCGTCCAGGCCTCCCCCTCCCACGAGGGCGCCGATCGCCTCCCGGATCATGAAGAACACCTCCCCACGAAGGCCCGCAGAATGGCGGGACCGTCCGGCGTGAGCACCGACTCGGGGTGGAACTGCAGCCCCTCCCACGCCAGATCCGCGAAGGTCAGGGCCATGACGGTTCCGTCCTCGGCCCGGGCGGTGACCCGGGCGGGCCCGGGCGGTCGCGGCGCGACCGCCCAGGAGTGGTAGCGGCCGGCGGGAAAGGGGGACGGCAGCCCGGCCAGGAGGCCCTCCCCCGCGTGCAGGACCGGCCGCGCCTCGCCGTGCACCGGCTCCACCAGGCACAGCGCCGCCCCCACCGCCTCCGCCATGGCCTGATGACCGAGGCAGACGCCCAGGGCAGGCAGCTCGGGACGTCGGCGGGCGAGGCGGCGCAGAAGGCCCGGCATCGCTCCCGCCCGCGCCGGCACCCCGGGTCCCGGGGAGAAGACCACGCCGTCGACGCCGGACAGGATCTCGTCGCCCATGAGCTCGGGCGCGTCGTTGCGTACCACCCGCACGGTGCAGCCGAGGGCGCCGAAGGCCTGCACGAGGTTGTGCGTGAAGGAGTCGTAGTTGTCGACCATGAGCAGCGTCGTCATCCCCGTCCCCCTCCTCGGGCAGCCTCAGCGCCCCACCGCGCGCGTGGCCAGGACCGCCGTATCCGCCCTGCCCGGCCAGCAGCTGCCCAGCACCGTGCGCGCCTTGGCCTGGATCTCCCGCCCTTCCGCCTCGAGATCGGAGCGGAAGACGATCCCTCCCCCCGCCCACACCTCGGCCAGGTCGGGGTGCTCTCGGGCGAACACCGCCGTCCGTAGGGTGATGGCCAGACGGGCCGGCCCGTCGGCCGCCAGGTAGCCGAAGGCGCCGGCGTACGGTCCGCGCGGTTCCCCCTCCAGCTCGGCGATGAGCTCCATGGCCCGCACCTTGGGGGCGCCGCTCACGGTGCCGGCCGGGAAGACGGCCGCGACGAGGTCGACGCTGTCCTTGTCCGCGGCCAGCGTGGCCTGGACGTGGGACGTGATGTGCAGGACCGTCGGGTGCATGCCCACCCGGAAGGCGGAGGTGACCGCCACCGACCCGAACCGCGCCACCCTCCCCAGGTCGTTGCGCCCCAGGTCGAGGAGCATGGCGTGCTCCGCCCGCTCCTTGGGATCGGCCAGGAGCTCCGCCCTCAGGCGCCGGTCCTCGGCCGGACCGGCGCCGCGCGGCCGGGTGCCGGCGATGGGCATGGTGCGCACGCGCCTGCCGCGCCGCGCCACCAAAAGTTCGGGAGAGGCGGAGGCGAGGTGCAGGCCGGCGAGGTGGACGTAGCCGCCGTAGCCCGCGCGATGGACGCGCAGGCGATCGTAGGCGTCCAGGGCCGGGCCGGGGACCTCCACCCGGAAGGGGCGGCCGACCACGATCTGGAAGGCCTCCCCCTCCCGCACGTAGGCGATCGCCCGGCGCACGGCCTCCCGGTGCTCCTCCGGGTCGGGCAGGAGGACGCGCGCTCGGGCAGGCGGCGCGCCCGCCGCCGGGGCCGTACCGGCCGTCAGGGCGCGGGCCGCCTCCCGCACCGCAGCCAGGGCGGCCTCGTCGGCCGGCTCCTCGAGCAGGGTCACCTCGCCCCCGCGTCCCCCGTCGATGCGCAGAAGGAGGCCCGGCCGCATGAGGGCCACGTCGGGACGAGCGTCGGGAATGAGAGGGAGGCGCTCCACCCGGGCGGCGAAGGGATAGCCGAGGAGGCCGAAGGCCGGGCGGCGCTCCGCCCCCGCCAGGGCGAGCGCCCGCCTCAGCCCCTCCGGTCCCGCCTCGGCCAGGGCGTGCACGCGGCCGCCCGCCTCCACCTCGAAGGGACGCCCGGGACGCGCCACGATTCGCGCCTTGGGGGCCAGGGCGAGGACGGCGAAGGACTGGCGGCCGTCCTCCAGGAGCACGCACTCGGGGTCGCCGAGGGCGCGAAGCAGGGCCACCGGGTCCGCCACCCGCACCCCGGCCAGGGGGCCCACGCCCCCCCCCAGGCCCGCATCCCTCCGTCCTGCCGCCATGGCCACGTCCGCGCCTCCCCGTCGATACGAAAAAACGGCTTCCGTCCCGCATCCGGGACGGAAGCCTACCTTCCGCGGTGCCACCCCGCTTGGGCCCCTCGGGCCCCTCCTCAGCCGGGCACGGGACACGCGTCCGATGCCCGCCCCCTTGTCACGGTGGGGCTCCGGCGACGCCTACGGCGCCTGGGGCGCCTTCGGATCGCGGCTTGCGGGCCCATTCCCGCGCCTCGGGCGACCGGCCTCGCACCCTCGCCGGCTCGCTTGAGCCCTCGGTGCCGCGGTACTCTTCCCGCGCATCGCCCTGCCTGTTCGGTTCCGGTATGGAAGGCAATATACGTGGGCGCCCACGGCCTGTCAACCCCGTCGGCCCCGGACGAGGGCGGCGGCCGCGCTCGTGGGCTACAATGGCGCCATGAGCGCCCAACGCGGGAGGTGGAGCCCCTGGACTGCGTGTTCTGCGCCATCGCGCGCGGCGACCTGCCCAGCTACCGGGTCCTCGATGGCGACGACGTGATCGCCTTCCTCGACATCCACCCCGTCGCCCCCGGTCACACCCTGGTGGTGCCGCGCCGCCACGCGGCCACGCTGTTGGAGATGCCTGAGGCCATGGCCGGACCCCTGTTCGCGGCGGTGGCGCGCGTCGCCCGCGCCGTGGCCCGCGCCCAGGGCGCCGACGGCGTCAACGTCCTGCAGGCGAACGGGCCCGCCGCCGGCCAGACGGTTGGCCATCTCCACGTGCACGTCGTGCCGCGCCGCCACGGCGACGGCCTGCGCCTGCACATCCCATCCGGCCCCGAGGCGACCGACCGCACCGCCATGGCGGCGCAGGCCGAGCGCATCGCCGCCGCCCTCGCTGCCCTCTAGGCCGGGTCCGCAGGCCGGACGGGCGCCAAGGCGGCGCCCGTCACCGGCGTGCCCTCCACCCAGGCGGCGCCGTCCGGGCCGATCTCCCGCTTCCAGATCGGCACCTCCGCCTTGATGCGGTCGATGGCGGCGCGTGCGGCGGCGAAGGCGGCGTCGCGGTGGGGGGCCGAGGCCGCCACCACCACGGCCGTCTCGCCTACCGCCAGGGCGCCGATGCGGTGGGCGGCCGCCAGGCGGACCCCGGGATGGCGGGCCTCCACCTCCGCCAGGATACGGACCATCTCCCGCTCCGCCAGGGGGATGTGGCTCTCGTACTCCAACCGCTCCGTCACCCGCCCCTCCGTACGCCCGCGCACCGTACCCTCGAACACCACCACCGCTCCCGCCCCGCCGTGGCGCACCCGGTCCGCCAGCTCAGCCACCGCGATGGGTGCGCTCGTCACGCGCGCGTACGGCGCATCGCCGCCCGACACGGGCGGGATGACCGCCACCTCCGCCCCGGGGGGGACCGGGGCGTCGTCGGTGGCATAGGCGTCGTCCACCGCCAGGGCGCACAGGGGTAGGAGGGAGGCAAGGGCGGGCGCCCGTTCCGCCAGAGCCTGGCGCACGTCGGCCACCCGCACCCTTCCCTCGCTGCCGGCCACCTCCAGCTCGAGGGAGCGCGTTCCCGCGCGTTCGGCCGCTACGGCGAAGAGGTGGACGCGCACCCGCGCCCCCCCCTCCGGCGCGGTCACGACCCGTCCCCCCCGCCATCGGGCCGCGCCTCGGCCCGAAACGCCCTTCCCCGCACCAGGCGTGCACGGGTGCGCACGCTGCGCACGCGGATCTCCGCCTCCACCACCGCATCCCCCCCGATCGATGCCGCCACCGAGTCGGCCACCCGCTCCGCCGCCCGCTTGAGGTCCTCGGCGCGAGCCCCGAACCGGGCGGCCGCGTACACCACCACGTGCAGGCGGCCGTCGCGCTCGTCCACCCGCACCCCGCGCGCCAGGTGGCGCACCGGCAGGAGGGGGGCTCCCGGTGCCGCACCCGGCCGCACCAGGCCGGCGATGGCCGCGGGGGCGATGGCGCAGCGGGCCGCCACCGCCGCCACCACCTCGTCCGGCAGGACGAGCCGCCCCAGGCCGGTGGCGCGTTCCAGTCCCTACCCCCCCCGCGCACCCATTGTAGCGCGCGCCCGAGCGACCGCCGGGTCGACCGGGTGCTATGCTGACAGCGTCATGACAGGGCGCGACGGCATCGACGATCGCTTCGCCCGCCGCCTCCTGGCGGCGGCGGTGGGCATCCTGTGGCTGGTCGACGGCCTACTCCAGTTCCGGCCCGAGATGGCCATGAATTCCCTCGCCATGGTGGCGATGGGGGGCTGGGACCAGCCCGCCTGGCTCCTCAACGCCGTGGACGGCGTCCTCATGGCCGTCTACCGTCACCGCCTGCTCGCGCCGTTCGACCTCGCCCTCGGCCTGGGCCAGGCGGCGATCGGAGCGCTCCTCCTCGCCGTCGGCCCCGACGCCCGCCTGGGGCGCACCGCCCTCTGGGCGTCGGTCGTCGCGGCCGCCGTCGTGTGGACGCTGGGCGAGTGGATGGGAGGCCTGTGGACCTTCGCGGCGGGGGGGTTCAGCTTCCTGTTCGGCGGACCCGGCCCGGTCGTCCCCTACGCCGTGGCCGCGGTCCTCCTCCTTCCGGTGGGGCGGCGCCTCGGCCCCGACCTGCCCACCGCCCTCCGCCGCGCTTGGGCGGGGCTGTGGCTCTTGGGCGCGCTGGCGCAGGCCGTGCCCGCGCTATGGCAACGCCCTGCCCTCGCCGACGCCTTCTCCGAGGCCCAGGTCCTCACCCGCCAGGCGTGGTGGACGCGTCCTATCGCCGCCGCGTCGGCGCTGGCCGGCCACCACCCGGCCCTGGTGAACGCCCTCGCCCTGGCCGCCGTGCTCCTGGTCGGCCTGGGCGCGCTCGGGCGGCGGCCTTCCCTCGCCCTCCACCTGTTCGTCGTCGCCTTCCTGGCCGCCGTCTGGTGGCTGGGGGAGAACTTCGGCGGCCTGCCGAGCGGCGCCGCCACCGACCCTTCCAGCGCCCCGGCCTGGGCCGCGCTGTACCTGCCGCTGTGGTGGCGCGCACGCGCCGCCCCGCGCAGCGCCGTGCTATACTCGGGGGGTACGGCCGCCGCGCCCTGGCGGTCGGCCGGTGAGGACGTCGTTCGTGCACGATCCGAGGAGGGGTAGCGTGGCCCGCCAGTGTGCCGTGTGCGGCAAGAAGGTGGCCTACGGCCACCGCGTCAGCCACTCCAACCGCAAGACCCTGAGGCGGTGGGAGCCCAACCTGCATCCTGTGCGCGCGGTGGTAAGGGACAAGGTGGTGCGCGTCCGCGTGTGCACGCGCTGCCTGCGCGCGGGCAAGGTGACGCGCGCGCTCTAGCGGGTTGGCAGCCGCCGCCTCAGCCTCGCGACCAGAGGCGCACCAGGAGGAGCAGGAACGAGCCCACCAGCTTGGGTACGCGGACCACGTGGACGCGCACGCCCCGTCGCCCCCTTTCGCCCGCGCCGACGGCGCGCGGGCACGCGTATTCTACGCGCCGTCAGGCCCGTCCGGGAACCGGCCTGTCCGCCTTCCCCGCCGCCTCCCGGAGGCGGGCCACGGCCTGGGCGGGGGAGGGCTCGCCGAACACGGCGGTGCCGGCCACCAGGTCGGTCGCCCCCGCCCGCACCGCCCGCACCGCCCACTCGCCGTCGATGCCCCCGTCCACGGCCACCGCCAGGTCGGATCGTCCCGCCGCCCGCGCCCAGGCCCGCACCCGAGCCACCTTGTCAAAAGCGGCTGGGATGGGCCGCTGGCCGCCGAACCCTGGGTTCACCGTCATCACCAGCACCGCGTCCAGGTCGTCCGCCACCCACGTGAGCCACTCCACCGGGGTGGCGGGGTTGAGGGCCACGCCCGCCTGCATGCCCAAGGCGCGAACGCGCGAAAGCACGCGCTGCAGGTGGCGGCAAGCCTCGGCGTGCACCACCACCCGCTGCGCCCCGGCACGTTGGAGCGGCTCCAGCAGCGCCTCCGGCTCCTCCACCATGAGGTGGGCCTCCAGGGCGAGGCGGGTATGCCGGCGCAGGTGGGCCAGCACGGGCGGCCCCACCGTCAGGTTGGGCACGAAGCGCCCGTCCATCATGTCCACGTGCAGCCCGTCCGCCGCCTCCTCCACCGCCCGCGCGGCCCCTGCCAAATCGGCCAAGTCGGCGGCGAGGATCGACGGCCACACCCGCACCGCCGCGGGCCCGTCCTCTCCCATGCCTCTCCCTCCTTTGGCCCGTCGGCCGCACGGGGCCGCGCTCGCCTGCCGCCCCTAGCCGCCCGACGGCGCCGACGCCACTGGCAGGGGCAACCGGCTGGCCAACGCGCCACCCACCCACACCTCGAGCTCGCCCTCGCCCTGCCAGGTGTACGTGACGGTGAGCACCTCCCCCGGCCTCCCCCGCGTGACGTCCACCACCTCCGTGCCGGCGGCGGTGCGCACGTCCACCGTGACCGGCGTCCCCGCTGCCAGGTGGGCGGGTAGGGTGATGGCGGCGCTCTGCTGCTCCACGGCCTCGCCCACGGCCACAGGCGTGCCGCCGGCGCCGGGACTGAGGACGAGGGAGATGTCGGATCCGGGCGTCACGGGCGTGCCCGGCGCCGGCGCCTGCGCCAGCACCCGACCGGCCGGCAGGCGGGAGGAGCCGTAGCGCACCTGGGTGACGGTCAGGCCGCGCCGGGCGAGGGCTAAGCGCCAGGCGGCCGGCATGAGCCCCACGAGGGAGGGCATGGGCACGGCGGCCGGCGCGGCGCCGGTGGACAGGACGAGGGTGACGGCCTGGCCGCGCCAGGCGGGGGTCCCCGGGGGCGGCAGGGTGGCCGCCACCTCCCCCGCACCGTACACGTTGGAAGGACGCCGGATGACCTGTGCCACGCGCAGGCCCAGACCGGCGAGTTCCTCCTCCGCCGGGGCCAACGTCTGCCCCCGCACGTCGGGCACGCCTCCGGCCACGGCCGGTGGACCGGCGCTGGCGCGCAGCACGACGGTGGAACCCTGCGCCACCGAGGCGCCTGCCCGGGGGGTCGTCTGCGCCACCGCCCCCGCCGTCACCGCGGCGTCCGCCAAGGGTGCGCCGAGGCGCCAGCGCAAACCCTCGCGCCCAAGGACGGACTCCGCTTGGGCCAGGGGTTGCCCGATCAAGGACGGAAGACGGAGATGGCGCGGGGCCGCGTAGTGCTCGTACAGGTAGGCGGCCAGACCCACCAGGAGGACGATGAACGCCGCCGCCAGGGGAACCAACAGACCCGCGCGCGAGGATTGGGCGCGCCGGCGCGCCGCCCGCACCCCTCCCCCGCCCGCCTCGAGGGCGGCGCGCACCCCTTCCAGGTCCGCCAGCAGGGCTCCGGCGTTGGGGTAACGGCGGGAGGGGTCCTTCTCCAGGGCGCGCAGGACGACCGCCTCCAGGCGGCGGGAGACGCTGGCCAGGCTGGAGGGGGCGGGCACCTCCTCCTGCAGGTGCTTGAGGGCGACGGCGATGGCCGTATCCCCCTGAAAGGGCGTGCGGCCGGTGAGCATCTCGAACAGGACGACGCCGAGGGAGTACACGTCGGTCTTCTCGTCCACGTACCCGCCGCGCGCCTGCTCGGGCGACACGTAGTGGGCGGAGCCGACGATGGTGCCCGTGTTCACCAGGGTGGCGCCGCTGGCGGCGCGGGCGATGCCGAAGTCGGCCACCTTCACGGTGCCGTCGGCCCGCACCAGGATGTTGAGGGGCTTGATGTCCCGGTGCACCACGCCGCGCCGGTGCGCCTCCGCCAAGGCCGAGGCCACCTGGATGGCGATGTCCACCGCCTCGCGCTCTCCCAGCGCCCCGCGCTCGCGCACGATGCGCTCCAGCGTGCGGCCCTCGACGTACTCCATGACCAGGTACGGCACGCCCTCCGGCGTCTCCCCTACGTCGTACACCTGGACGATGTTGGGGTGGGAGAGGGCGGCGGCCGACCGCCCTTCGCGCGCGAAGCGGCGGCGGAAGGCGTCGTCCTCGGCGAGGTGGGCGCGGAGCACCTTGACGGCCACGTCCCGGCCCAGGAGCATGTCCTCGGCCTGGTAGACGACCCCCATGCCGCCGCCTCCCAGGCGCCGGATGATGCGGTAGCGGCCGCCGATCTGGTGTCCGATCACGGGCGCCCCTCCTCCGCCGGGCCCTCCACCCGCACGGCCACGACCGTGGCGTCGTCGCCGTTGTGCCGCCGCGACGCCGCCTCCGCCAGGGCGGGCCCCACCTCCGGCCACCGCTCTCGCCAGGCGTGGGCGATGCGGGCCACCTCCGCCTCGCCCAACGCGTCGATGAGCCCGTCCGTGGTGAGCAGGTACGACTCGCCCCCCGCCACGGCGAGCGCAAACACGTCCGGCCTGAGGTCGGCGGACGCCCCCACCGCCCGGGTGAGCATGTGCCGCTGCGGGTGGCGCGTCAGGTCGGCGGCCTCGATCAGTCCCTCTCGCACCAGCTCGGTGCCCACGTTGTGGTCCTGGGTCAGCTGCACGAGGCCGCCTTCCTCCAGGCGGTACAGACGCGAGTCGCCCACGTGGGCCACGGCCACCCGCCCCTCGGGGTCGAAGGCCATGGCCGTGAGGGTCGTGCCCATGGCCACGAGCTCGCTGTCGCGCACCGCCTGCAGCTCGAGGATGCGGCGGTTGGCCTCCAGCACCGCCGCCAGGAGGCGCTCCTCAGGGGGTCCCGCGCGGGCGGACACCACCTCCACCAGGGTGGCCACCGTCACGGCGCTCGCCACCTCGCCGCCCTCGTACCCGCCGATGCCGTCCGCCACCGCGAACAGCCAGGTGCCGTCAGCGAGCCGCTCGCGGCAGACCGAGTCCTCGTTCTGGTGATTGAGGTAGCCCGTCCGCGTGCCGTGCGACGCCGTCAGCCGCCAGGGCCCGCCGCCGGAGCTGTCCGCAGGCTGCATCGATCTCACCCCCCAGTTCGCGTCGGAAGGTGACCCTCACCCCGGCCCGCCGCAGGGCGGCGGCGAAGGCCGCGGCCACCTCGGGACGCGACCGCTCGAGGCCCGTCTCCGGCACCCGGTTGAGCGGGATGAGGTTGACGTGCCCCGGCGCACGGGAGAGGAAGGCGACCAGGGCCCTGAGCGCCGCCGGCGTGTCGGTCACGTCGCGGATGAGGGCGTACTCATAGGTCACCCGGTGGCCGCTCCAGGCCGTGTAGCGTACGGCCACGTCGGCCAGGGCGTCGAGGTCGTAGGCCCGCGCCACGGGCATGAGGGCGCGCCGCACGTCGGGTTCGGCGCTGTGCAGCGACAGGGCCAGGCGCACCGGCGGCCCCTCCCGCATGAGGCGCTCGATGCGGGGCACCAGCCCGGCGCTGGAGACGGTGATATGGCGGTAGGACATGCCCAGCCCGAGAGGATGGTGGACAACGCGGCAGAAGGCGACGAACCCGTCCCAGTTGTCGAGCGGCTCGCCCATGCCCATGAGCACCACCCGGCGCACCGGGTCGGGCGCGAGGGGCATGAGGGCGAGCACCTGGCCCACCATCTCCCCCGCCCTGAGGTTGCGCCCGAACCCGCCCAGGCCGCTGGCGCAGAAGGCGCAGCCCATCTTGCACCCCACCTGGGAGGAGACGCACACCGACCGCCCGTACGGGTGGGGGAGGGAGACCGCCTCCACCGCCTCCCCATCGGCGAGCCCGTAGAGGATCTTGGCGCTGCCGTCGCGCGCCCGCTGGACGGCCCGCACCCGCCCCCCCAGGCGGGTGCGCCGCCCCAACTCCCGCCGCACCTCGACCGGCAGGTCGGTCATGGCGAGGAAGTCGAGCACCCCCTTGCCCAGGGCCCAGGCTCGCACCTGCCGGCCGCGGTATGCGGCGAGGCCGAGGGAGCGGGCGAGGGATTCGTATCCCCCCTCGGGGTCGCAGTCGAGCCAGTCCGGGACGCTCGGCTCCCCAACCGCCGCCGCTGTCGCCATCGCCGCCCCCTCCTCCCCATTCGCCCCGTCGGCACCCCCTCTCGGCGAGGTTAGCGCCTGCGCACGAGGCGTGCAAAGAAAAACCCGTCGGTGCCGCTGTCGGGACCGAACAGGCGCACGCTGCCGCCCGGTCCCACCTCCGCTCCCGGCGGGGCCTCGCCCTCCGGCAAGACGGGCAGCGCCTCCACGTCGCCGCGCCGCGCCAGCACCGCCGCCACCACCTCCTCGTTCTCCCTCGGATCGGTGGTGCAGGTGACGTACAGCACCTCGCCCCCCACCGCCACCGCCTCGCACGCCGCCCAAAGGAGCGACGTCTGCAGGGCGGCCAACGGCAGGGCGTCGTCCGGCCGCCGCCGCCACCGGAGCTCGGGCCGCCGGCGCAGGACGCCAAGACCGGTGCAGGGCGCGTCCAGGAGGACGCGCTGCGCCCCCCGCGCCGCCCCGATCTCCCCCAGCCGGCGCCCGTCCACCGCCGCCACCGCCAGACCCGCCGGCGCCTCGCCGTCCAGGTCGGCGCCGTCCAACCGACGCACGGCGTGGCCGCGCCGCCGCGCCTCTCGGAGGAGCGCCCTCAGCTTGCCGGCGTGCACGTCCACGGCCAGGACGCCGCCTTCCCCCCCGACGGCGTCCAGGAGGCCCAAGGTCTTGGTCCCACGCCCGGCGCACGCGTCCACCACGCGCTCCCCGGGACGCGCCCCCAGCCACTCCACCGCCGCCATGGCGCCCTCGTCCTGGACCACGAACACCCCCTCGCCGTACCCGGGGAGGGCCGACACCGCTTGTCCCCGCCGAAGTCGCAGGCCGTGCGGGCTGATCCGCGTGGGTTCGCACGCCACGCCGGCGGCCCGCCAGCGCTCGCCCAGGGCGTCGCGCCCCACCGTGGGGCGCACGCGCACGGTCACGGGCGCCGGCGTCTGGTCGTAGGCCAAGAGGCGCACCGCCCGTTCCTCCCCGTACTGCTCGAGCCATCGCCGCACCAGCCACACGGGGTGGGAGTAGCGCACCGCCAGGGCGGCCACGGGATCGTCGGGCGGCTCAGGCGGCCCTTCGCGCGCCAGGCGGCGGAGCACGCCGTTGGCGAAGCCGGTGAGGGCCCCCTGGCCGTGCGCCCGCACCAGCTCCACCGCGCTGGAGACGGCGGCGTGGGCGGGGACGCGCTCCAGGTGCAGGAGCTGGTACGCGCCCAGCCGTAGGGCAGCCCGTACGGGCGCCGGCAGGCGGGACAACGAGCGGCGGGCGAGGCGCCCGAGGGCGTAGTCGAGCTCGCCCTGCCAGCGCAGGGCGCCGTAGACGAGCTCCGTGCACAAGGCCCTCTCCTCCCTGCGCTCCAGGCCCTCGAGGGCGCGCTCCAACAGGGGCGCAGCGTACGCCCCGGCCTCGGTCCGGACGAGGATGCGCACCGCCGCCGCCCGCGCCCCCCCGTCCACCGCCGCCCGCATCCGCTCACCCGGCGCCTCGGCCATCTAGGGCCCGTCCTCCAGCCGCGCCCCGACGAGACGGGGACGGCCGCGCAGGTAGGCGTCGCCATCCATCGTCCCCCGCCCGGCCGGCCGGACGCGCTCGAGGCGAAGCGCGCCCCCGTCCCCCGTCGCCACAAGGGGATACCCGTCGTCAGCGGCCGCCACCTGCCCCGGCTCCGCGCCGGCCAGGGCGGGTGGACGTCCGCATGCCCGCGCCCACAACACCAGGACGGGACCGTCGGGGCCCCGCGCCCGCGCCCCCGGCCGCGGCGCCAGAGCCCGCACGCGCCGTACCAGGGCGACAGCCCCCTCGCGCCAGGACAGACCCTCGTCCGCCGCCGTGAGCTTGGGCGCGTACGTCGCCTCCCCCACCTGCGGCCTGCCCTCGAGGCGGTGGCCGGGGGCGCGCTCGATCCGCTCCAGGAGGACGGCGAGGCGGTTGGCCGCCAGCTCCGCCAGGCGCCCCTCCAGCGCCCCCCGATCCTCGTCCGGCCGGACCTCCACCGCCGTCTGGTCGTAGACGGGGGCGGCGTCCACCTCCGGTTCCACCCCTAGGAGGGTGACGCCCGTCCGCTCGTCCCCGGCCAGGAGCGTCCAGGCCACAGGCGCCGGGCCGCGGTGACGCGGGAGGAGGGAGGGGTGGACGTTCACGGCCATGGGCGCCGCCGCCACCACGGTCGGGGGCAGGATGCGCCCGTAGGCCGCGACCACCAGCACGTCGACGCCGGCGGCGGCGATCTCCCGCGCCAGATCGGGGAACTCGTCCCGCACCGGGGTACGCACCGGGATCCCCAGAGCGGCCGCCGCCTGGGCGAAGGGGGAGGGGACGACCCGGCCGCGGGCGCCGGGGCGCGCCGGCGTGCTCACCGCCAGCGCCACGCTCGCCCGCTCGCGCGCACGGTGGAGGATCGGCACGGCGAACTCCGCCGTGCCGAACATCGCCAAGGTGAGCGCCATCCTAGCCCTCTCGCTCGGCCGCCGCCCGCTCGTCGTCCTCGTCGCGCTGACGAACCATGCGGGTGGCCCGGTCCTTGTACAGGATGCCGTTGAGATGGTCCACCTCGTGCTGCATGCAGCGCGCGAAGAAGTCCTCCGCCCGGATCCACTGCTCGCGCCCGTAAGGGTCCCAGGCGTGGACGACCACCCGCTGGTAGCGCTCCACCTCGCCCACCCATCCCTGCACGCTCAGGCAGCCCTCGTACCCCTCCTGGCTGCCGGAGCGCTCGGTGATCTCCGGGTTGACCAGGAAGAACGGGCCCTGGCCCTCGCCCACGTCGGCCACCACGATGCGGCGGGAGATGCCGATCTGGGGTGCGGCCAGGCCCACCCCCGGCGCGTCGTACATCGTCTCCAGCATGTCGTCCATGAGCTTGCGCAGGGCGCGGTTGAACTTGCGCACCGGCCGCGCCACCTGGCGCAGGATGGGGTCCCCCTCCTGCACGATGGGTAAGATCACACGCGACGCTCCCACAAGAGAGAATGGCCCGCGCTCGGCGCCGGTCCCCCCTATGCTACCACCGGCCGCAGCGCGGCGCACGCGTCCGAGTCCCCTCAGGCGGGGTCGACGGTCACGTCCAGGCGCACCCCGGGTGCGACCTGCACCGCCATGAGGCGGCGGGCGGCCGCGCGGGCGGCGGCGCCGTCATCCACCCGCACCAGCACCTGCCGCAGGTAGAGCCCCCCCACCCGGGGCACCGGCGGCGGCGCCGGCCCGAGAACGCGTCCCCCCTGTACCTCCAGCCCGGCCTCGGCCACGGCGGACGCCGCCGCCTCCACCCGCTCCTCCCGCGCCCCCGCCACGGTGGCGAGGGCGAAGGCGCCGTAGGGCGGGTAGCCCAGCTCCCGCCGGCGCGCCATCTCCTCGCGCGCGAAGGCCAGGTAGTCGTGCGCCGCCGCCGCGCGCACCGCGGCGTGGTCGGGGTCGTAGGTCTGGAGGATGACGCGCCCCGGCCGTTCGCCCCGCCCCGCCCGGCCCGCGGCCTGCACCAGGAGCTGCGCCGTGCGCTCCGCCGCCCGCACGTCCGGGTAGCGCAGCCCCTGGTCGGCCAACACCACCCCCACCAGGGTGACGTTCGGCAGGTCGTGCCCCTTGGCCACCATCTGGGTGCCGACCAGGATGTCGCCCTCCCCCCGCCCGAAGGCGGTGACCAGGCGCTCCGCCTCCCCTCGGCGGCGCGCGCTGTCGCGGTCCAGGCGAAGGATCCGGGCCCCGGGCACAAGGCGACCCACCTCTTCGACCAAGCGTTGGGTCCCCGCCCCCAGGCCCCCCAGGTGGACGCCGCCGCAGCGGGGGCAGAGGGCGGGCACGGCGCCGGCCCGGCCGCAGTAGTGGCATACGAGGCCGCGGTCGGCGTGCAGGGTGAGGCTCACGTCGCAGTCGGGGCAGCGCAGGGCGTAACCGCAGTCGCGGCAGACCACGACCGGGTGGTAGCCACGGCGGTTGAGGAGGAGCACCGCCTGCTCCCCCCGCGCCACGGCGGCGCGCAGCCCCTCCGCCAGGGCCGCACCGACGAGGCCGCCGCGCCCCCCGGGCCTGCGCCGCTCTCGCCGCAGGTCCACTACCTCCACCGCGGGCATGGGCCGACCGGCGGCGCGCGCCTCCAGGCGGAGAAGGGCGAGTTCCCCCCGGTCGACGGCCGCCAGGGCCTCCAGCGAGGGGGTGGCCGAACCGAGGACGAGCGCCGCCCCCGCCCGCGCCGTCCGCTCCGCCGCCACCCGGCGGGCGTCGTACCGGGGGACGCGCTCCCCTCGGTAGCTCGCCTCGGGCTCCTCGTCCACGATGATCGCCCCCAGGTCGGCGACGGGCGCCCACACGGCCGAGCGCGGCCCGATCGCCACCCGCGCCCGCCCCTGCGCCAGGCGCCGCCAGGCCGCCGCCCGCTCCGGGTCGGACATGGCGCTGTGGAGGACGGCCGCGGCGTCGCCGAAGCGGCGCCGGAACCGGTCCACCGCCTGGGGCGTGAGGGCGATCTCCGGCACGAGGAGGATCGCCCCCCGCCCCGCCGTCAGGGCCTGGGCGATGACCTCCAGGTACACCTCGGTCTTGCCGCTGCCCGTCGGACCCATGAGCAGGAAGGCGCCGCCGCGCCCGATCGCCGCCGCCGCCCGCGCGGCCGCCAAGCGTTGGTCGGGGGTCAGGGGCACGGCCGGCGGGGCGGGGGCGGCGAGGGCCGACGGGGGGGGCGGCGGTGCCTCTGCCGCCACCACGCGCCCCTGTCGGCGCAGGCGGGCCAGGGCGGAAGGCGAAGCCCCTGCTGCCAAGAGCTCCCTCCGGGTGCGCGCCCCCTCGCCCAGGAGGGCGGCGATGCGCCGCTCCGCCGCCCCTGCTCGGGGAGAGGGCTCGCCCCGCCAGGCCCAGCGGATCGAGTCCCTCCCCTCCCCGCCCGGCGGCGGCAGGGCGACGGCTGCGGCCGCCGCCAAAGGGGCGAGAGCGTCCTCGGCCAGCCAGCGCGCCAGGGCGAGGAGCTCCTCCGGCACCGCGTCCCCCTCCACAGCCCGCAGGGCCCGGACGCGCGCCGGGTCGACGCCTTCCGACACGGTCGGCGCGAGGGCGACAACCACGCCCCGCGCCTCCCGTTCCCTGAGGGGCACCCGCACGACGCTGCCCAAGCGCACGCCCGGCGCCAGCTCCGGCGGCACGCGGTAGTCGAGGATCCGGTCCCCCCCACGCCCGAGGGCGGGCACGGCGACGCGCGCCACCGGCCCCGCAGGCGCCGCCGGCAAGGACGCCGGGGGGCGGCGCATCGCGCCGCCCCCCGGTCCCATGGGAAGGGGAGAGGACTCAGCCATCGCCATAGCGGCCCTCGCCGAGCCGCCCGTCCTGTCCCTCCCCGTCGCCCTCCTCGCTGTACGGGATGCCGTACCCGTACGTCTCGCTCCAGTCGTCGACCGCCACCTCGCCCAGGGTGATCTCCGCCAAAGCGCGGCTCACCGGCCGGTCGCGCGCCTCCGGGTCGTCGCTCTCCAGGAGCTCGCGCGCCCGGCGCGCCACGGCGATGACCAGGGCGTACTTGGAGGGCGACTGCTCGATCATCGCCTCCACGCGCGGATCGACCATGCCCCCTCGCTCACCTCCCACGTGCCGCCTGCGCGGCGACACCTGTCGGCCCCATGCTAGCACAGGGGCGCGCCGCAGGCGCAGCGACGCCCCTTCCCTCACGCCGGCGCTAGGCTTCCGCCTCCGCCTCTTCCTCCTCTTCGTCCTCGGCCTCCGCCGCCGCCGCCGCCTCCACCCGGCTGGCCAGGCGGTTGGCCACGGTCTCGGGCTGGACCGCGGAAAGGATGACGTGGTCGGAGTCGGTGACGATCACCGCGCGGGTGCGCCGTCCATACGTGGCGTCGATCAGCGTGCTGCGGTCGCGGGCCTCGCTGATGATGCGCTTGATGGGAGCGGATTCGGGGCTGACGATCGCCACGATCCGGTTCGCCGCCACGATGTTGCCGAACCCGATGTTGATCAATCGAATCTCCACCCGTCTCCCTCGCTTTCGGGGATGCCTACGCCCCCGGGTCTCGCCCCGACCGCAGGTCTCACCGGCCAGTATCTTCTTCCGCGCGGCCCCTGTCAACGCGCGAAGGCGCACGAAAGAGAAAGCCCGACCCAATGCCGGTCGGCGGGGCGTGTCGAGCCTTCACGTCGACTCGGCGTCCGTCTCCTCCGGCAGCACCTCGAGCAGGATACGCCGCATGTTTTCCCCCATGATGCGGCGCACGGTGCCCTCCCCCCAGCCGCGCCGGCGCATGCCCTCGGCCAGGGCGCCCAGGCGCGTGACGTCCTCCAGGCCCACGGGGGTGGAATCGATGCCGTCGAAGTCCGAGCCGATGTGGACGTGGGCGTCGCCCACGAGGGACAGGATGTGTTCGGCGTGGTCGATGACGTGCTCCAGGGTGACCTCGGGCCCGCCCCCGTCGCGCACGAAGGCGGGGGCGAAGTTGAGGCCGATCGACCCGCCCCGGGCGGCGATGGCGCGGATCTGGTCGTCGTCCAGGTTGCGGCGGTGGCCGCACAGCGCCTTGGCGTTCGAGTGGGAGGCGATGAAGGGGCGGGAGCTCACCTCCAGGTAGTGCCAGAAACCGCGCGGATGCAGGTGGGAGACGTCGAACAGGATGCCCAGGCGCTCCATCTCCCGCACCACCTCGACCCCGAGGGGGGTGAGCCCGCCGCCCCCGGCCTCGACGCCCACGCCGTCCGCCAAGTGGTTGCGCTCGTTCCAGGTGAGCGCGATGCAGCGCACGCCCAGGCGGAAGAAGGTGCGCAGCACAGGCAGGCTGACCACCGCCTCCGCCCCCTCCAAACTGGGCAGGGCGCCGATGCGGGGGTCCGTGTCCAGGGCGAGCACGTCGGCGCGTGTGCGAACCGGTCGGAAGTGGGCGCGGTCGTCGCCCACGACGCGCCAGAACCGGTCCAGGATGGCCAGCTGCTGGGAGAGGGCGCGCTCCGGCTTGTACTCGGAGGGAAGGTAGCAGGAGAAGAACTCGAGGCGCATGCCGCTCTCGACGAGGCGCGGCAGGTCGGCGTGGCCGACCTCGCCCCGCCGCGCGAAGTCGCGTCCCTGCTCCTCGATGGCGTTGAGCACGTCGCAGTGGGTGTCCACGATCCAGTCCACGTCGCCGCCTGGCTTCCGTCCCCCGGCGGCAACGGCCGCCGCGCCCACCGCCCGCCAGGCTGTCGCTCCTTCGGCTGCAGAACTCGACCCCGGGGGGCCGCAGCGGCGGAAGGGCGGGAAGCACCGGGCGCCTTCCAGGGCCGGTTGGGGCGTGCATTCGCCCGCGGCCGGCGGACATCCTGTCGATCCGCGGCGCCGGTTGTCAGGCCGGCCGCCTGCGGCGATGATGGGATCGGCGCGGGGGCGCACGAGCCGCCCCCGATGCGGAGGCGATGCGGATGACGAGGCTGATCGCATACGAGGACGAGCGCTTCTGGTCGGCGGTCAGGTCCGACCCGAGCTTCCCCAAGCGCCTGGAACCCTTCCTCCTGGGCGTGACGGACGAGCTCGCCGTCTCCGACCAGGATGCGCTGCGCATCATGGCCTGGGCCCGCTCCCGACCCGAGTGGGACGAGCGCCGCCCTGCCCTCGAGGCCCACCCCCTGGCCCGTTCCGCCTGACGGCGGACGGCCCCCTACCAGCCGAGCAGAGCGGGCGCCAGCGAAGCCGCCGCCACCGCCAGCCAGCCCGGCGCCCGCAGGGGCACGGTGGCGAACAGGGGCCTGAGCGCCGGGACGTACAGGGTAAGGGCGAACAGGGCCAGGGACGAGAGCACGGCCAGCGGCACCCAGGGGTTGGCGGACAGCGGTCGGCGCCAGGGCGAACCCGACTCCGTGCGGCATTCGAACACGTAGACGAGCTGCTGCATGGTGAGGGCGGCGAAGGCCAGGGTGCGGGCGTAGGCCAAGCCATGTCCGGTCCGCAACCCGGCCAAGAAGACGGCCAGGGTGACGACGGCGATGACCGTGCCGCGCCCGGCGATGCGTGCCCCCAACCGGCGGGCGAAGATCGACTCGCGCGGCGGCCGGGGGGGGCGCCGCATGGCGTCGGGGTCGGCCGGCTCCAGCCCTAGGGCGAGGGCGGGGAGGCCGTCGGTCACCAGGTTCACCCACAGGATCTGGAGCGGGACGAGCGGCATGGGCGCGCCCGCCAGGGCCGCGAGGAACATGGTGAGCACCTCGCCCGTGTTGCACGCCAGCAGGTAGCGGACGAACCTGCGCACGTTGTCGTAGATGGCGCGCCCCTCTTCGATGGCGGCGGCGATGGTGGCGAAGTTGTCGTCGGCCAGCACCACCGCCGCCGCCTCCCGGGTCACGTCCGTGCCCGTGCGCCCCATGGCCACGCCGACATCGGCCTCGCGCACGGCGGGGGCGTCGTTGACGCCGTCGCCGGTCATGGCGACGATCTCCCCCCTCGCCTTGAGAGCGCGCACGAGGCGGAGCTTGTGGCGCGGGGTGGCGCGGGCCAGGACGCGCACGCCCGCCGCCCGGCGCACCAGTTCGGCGTCGTCCCAGGCCTCCATGTCGGCGCCGGTGATCACGCCCCCCTCCGGGTTGAGCCCCACCTCCCGGGCCACCGCCTCCGCCGTGCGGGGATGGTCGCCCGTGATCATCACCACCCGCACCCCCGCCGCGAGGCAACGGGCCACCGCGCCCCGCGCCTCCGGCCGGGGCGGGTCCATGAGACCCACGAGGCCGAGGAACACGAGGTCCTCTTGCCACCGGGAGGGAGGGGTGGAGGGCCGAAGCCCGCTTCGCTCCGCCACGGCCAGCACGCGCAGGGCGCCGGACGCCATCTCCTCCGCCGCCCGGCGTACCTCCGCCTGCGCCGCCCCGTCCATGGGCGCCACGCTGCCGTCCGGGCGACGGATGCGCCGGCACAGGGGTACGACGGCGTCCGGCGCCCCTTTCACCACGCTGCGCGCCAGAGCCCCCTCGGGCAGGAGGACGGCCATGCGCCGGACCTCGGAGTCGAAGGGCAGCTCGCCCAGGCGCTTGAGCGCCCCTCCCACCTCCCGCGCGCTCGCTCCCAAGCCGAGGGCGGCCGTCACCAGGGCCGCCTCCGTGGGTTCGCCGTCCACCTCCGGCCGCGCCCCCTCGCCCGCCCGTCCCCGCACGGCAGCCGCATCGCAGCAGGCCGCCGCGGCCGTGACCAGGCGGCGCACCTCCGCCCGCCAGGGATCGCCTGCGTCGCCCCCGCCCCAAGGCGCGAACGCCTCCCCGCGCCCGCCCACCCACACGGCGCGCACCGCCATCTCGTTGCGCGTCAGGGTGCCGGTCTTGTCGGTCCCCACCACCGTGGCGCAGCCGAGCGCCTCCACCGCCGGCAGGCGGCGCACGATGGCGTTGCGCCGGGCCATGCGCTGCACGCCGAGGGCGAGGGCGACGGTGACGATCGCCGGCAGCCCCTCGGGGATGGCGGCCACGCCCAGGCTGACCCCGGTGAGGAGCATGCGGTACAGAGGCTCGCCCCGCCAGGCCGCCACCGCCACCACCGCCGCGCACACGCCCAGCACCACCGCCACCAACGCACGTCCCATCCCGGCCAGCCGGCGTTCCAGCGGGGTGGGCTCGGGCTGCGCCTCCGCCAGCATGCCTGCGATCTGGCCCACCTGGGTGGCGAGGCCCGTGGCCACGACCACCCCCTCCCCGCGCCCGCGCGTGGCCACCGTCCCCATGAACGCCATGTTCGCCTGGTCCGCCGGCCCGAGGTGGGCGCCGGCCAGGGCGCCGGCATGCTTGGCGACCGGCGTCGACTCGCCCGTGAGGGCGGACTCCTCCACCTCCAGGCCGCTGGCCCTGAGAAGGCGGATGTCCGCCGGCAGGCGGTCACCCGCCTCCACCTCCACCAGGTCGCCGGGCACGAGCTCCTCCGCCGGCACCCGCCGCCGCCTCCCGCCCCGTACCACGCGGGCCATGGGCGCGCTCAAGGCGCGCAGGGAGGCAAGGGCGCGCTCCGCCCGGCTCTCCTGCAGGTAACCCAAGATCGCGTTCATGACCACGATGGCGGCGATGGTGACGGCGTCTCCGAACTCGCCCAGTGCCGCCGACACCCCCGTCGCCCCCACCAGCACGAGGACCAGGACGTCCTGGAATTGCGCCAGGAACTGGCGCCAGCCCGGTACCCGGGGGGGCTCGGGCAGGCGGTTGGGGCCGTAACGGCGCAGGCGCTCGGCCGCAGCCGCCTCGTCCAGGCCCTCCGCGCCCACGCCCAGGGCGTCCAACACCTCCGCGCCTTCCAGCGCATGCCACGCCGTCGCCCGCTGCCCCACGCCCACGCCGGCGCCCCCCTCCCCGTCGGCGACACGCTATGGCCGCTGTCCCCCGCCTATGCCGCCCCGTCCCGCCCGATACGGGCAGGAGGAGGCGGCGAGGGCGGGGAACGTGGTTTGGATGCACACCATGAGGCCTCGGCGTGCTGCGCCCCGCGCGGACCCCCCCGCCTTCCGCCTGACTTCCTCCTCCTCTGGTCGGGGCAGAGCGTGTCGGAGTTCGGCGCCCAGGTGAGCGCCTTCGCTCTGCCGCTCACGGCGGTCCTCCTCCTACACGCCGACGCCTGGCAGATGGGTGTTCTGGCCGCCCTGACCACGTTGCCCTTCGGGGTTGTCGGCCCCCTCGTCGGCGTATGGGCGGACCGCACGCGGCGCCGGCCCCTGCTCGTGGCCGCGGACGTCGGCCGTACGGCGCTCATGGCGGCCGTACCCGCCCTCGCCCTGACCCACCGACTGAGCCTCGCCGTCCTCTACGCCATCGCCTTTGCCGCGGGGTGTCTGACCGCCCTGTTCGACATCGCCTACCAGTCCTACGTGCCCGCCCTCGTGGGGCGCGAGCGGCTGTCGCAGGCCAACGCCCGCCTGGAGGCGAGCCGCGCCCTGTCGCAGGTAGCCGGACCCGGCCTGGGCGGCGTCATGGTGTCCGCCCTCACCGCCCCGATCGCGGTGGCGGCGAGCGCGGCCACCTACGCCTGTTCCGCCCTCACCCTGGGCGCGATCCGCCACCCCGAGCCGCCGCCCCAGCGCCCCGACCCCCGCGCCTTCTGGCAGGAGGTGTGGGCGGGCCTCGCGTGGGTGGTGCGCCACCCCCTGCTCGCTCCCCTCGCCGGGTGCACCGCCACCGCCAACCTGTTCGAGCACGTCGGTCTCGCCCTCTACCCCCTCTACGCCGTGCGGGGCGTCGGCCTGACGCCAGCCGTGCTGGGAGGCGTGTACGCCGCCTTGAGCGTGGGGGGCCTGGCCGGGGCGCTGGCGGTGGGGCGGGTGGAAGGTCGCCTCGGAACGGGCCGTGCCCTGCTTCTGAGCATCCTGGCCTCCGGCGCCTTCCTCTTGCTCATCCCCCTGGCCCCCCGCCGGGAGGGCGCCGGCGCCGCCCTCCTGGCCGTGGCCGCCGCCGGAGTCGGCTTCGGCTCTACGCTGTACAACGTCGTGCAGGTGACCTTGCGCCAGCGCCTCACCCCCGACGCCCTGCTCGGCCGCATGACGGCCAGCATGCGCCTCTTCATCTGGGGCACGATCCCCCTCGGATCGCTCCTCGGAGGTCTGGTCGCCACCCACCTCGGCCTTCGGTCCACGCTCTGGCTGTCCGCCGTCGGTGATCTGACGGCGGTCGCCTGGATCGCGGCCTCCCCCCTGGGGGCGGCGGGGCGAGGAGGGGAGGCGGGCCCGGCCCGGGCGGGCGCCTCCTGAGGTGGTGGACGGGAAGGGCCGGCCGCCCGCAGGAGACGAGCCTCCGCGGTGCGAATGTCCGCACCCGCGGAGGTGAAGCGGCGTGCGACTCGAGCTTCGGTACTGCACCAGCTGAGGCTATCTCCCCCGAGCCACCCGGGCGGTGGCCGAGGTCCTGGGCCACTTCAAGAACCGCGTGGAGGAACTCCGCCTCGTGCCGTCGACGGGCGGCGTGTTCGAGCTCATCGATCTCGACGGCGGGCGGACGGTCTTCTCGAAGGCGCTGGAGCAGCGCTTCCCCGAAGAGGGAGAGCTTCTGCGCCGCCTCGCCCAGGGGGACGGCGGAGCGGGCGGCGGAGACTAGCGGGCGCTGCGCGCCCAGCCGTGGGGGTCGACGCATGCCGGGGCAGGACGAGAGCGACTACGATGCCGCCGTCCGCGCCTCCGTTGAGCGCTGGCTCGAAGAGGCGACGGACGGCGGACGCCGCTTCCACCTGTTCACGGCCGAGGAGCTCCGGCGCGGCGTGGTGGTGGCAGGGGAGCGCATCCCCCTCGTCGCCCCCCAGCAGGGGATCTGGAAGCCGCGCGGCCTTCGCGCCGCGCTGTCGATCCGCACCACCTTCACGCCGCCCGGCCAGCCGCCGCCTTACGACGACGTCGTAGGCGCCGACGGCCTTCTGCGCTACAAGTACCGGGGCGAGGACCCCGACCACGCCGACAACCGTGCCCTGCGCGCCGCCCTGGAGGCGGCCCTGCCCCTCGTCTGGTTCTGGGGCGTAGCCCGGGCGCTATACGAGGCCATATGGCCGGTGTGGCTCGTGGGCGAAGAGCGGTCCGAGCGCCAGTTTGCGGTGGCCGTGCACCCCGAGCAGCGCCGCCTCCCTGCCGCCGGCGGCGAAGCGGAGCGGCGCTACGCCGAGCGCCTGACGCGCGCACGCGTCCACCAACCCCTCTTCCGCGCCCGCGTGATCGAGGCGTACCGGCGCCGTTGCGCCATGTGCGGGCTGGGCTACGCGTCGCTCCTGGACGCCGCCCACATCCTGCCGGACGGCCACCCCCGCGGCGACCCGGTCGTGCCCAACGGGCTGTCGCTGTGCAAGATCCACCACGCCGCCTTCGACCAGGACCTCCTGGGCGTGCACCCCGACCGCCTGGTGGTGGAGGTGCGCGCCGACGTCCTGCGGGAGCGCGACGGCCCCATGCTCGTCTACGGCCTGCAGGCCATGCACGGCCGCCCCCTCCTGGTCCCCGCCTCGCCCGCCGCGCGCCCCGACCCAAGCCGCCTGGAGGAGCGGTGGGAGGCCTTCCGCCGCGCCGTCTGACGGGCCGAGGGGCCGGTCGCCTACCGCGCTCCCCCCGCCATGCGCAGCCACACGCTGTCGCGCCGCAGCCGGTAGCGTCGGCGTGGCCGCGCGCGCCGGCGGCCCCGGCGGCGTGCCCACGCCCATGCGACGGCCGCGGCCGCCGCCAGGCCCAGGGCGCCGCCCCAGCGCCGCCCCAGGGGGGGCGGAGGGGGGGCGGGGGTGGAGCGCGCCAAGACCGCGGGCACGCGCGCCGCCAGTTGCCCGCCTGCGTACACCGTCAGTCGGCCCACCGCCGTTCCCCGGCGCCGTCCGGGCGGTAGGCGCGCGGGTGCGGCGAGGCGTAGGGCGGCCGTGACGCGTGCGCCCCTCGGAACGTCCCACACCACCGTCCGGCCGGCCACCACCTGGGCACGGCGTCCGGGCACGCGCGCCACCGGGCGCGTAGCCACCTCTGCCCCGGCTCGCACCAGGACCGCGCGCCGGTAATGGGCAAAGCCGTAGTCGAGGAGCTGGGCCTCGTCCCCGAAGTACGTCCACGGCAGGTCGTGCAGCACCACGGCAACGAGGGTCATGCCGTGGCGGCGGGCGATCGCCACCATGGTGTTGCCCGCCTGGTCTGTGTAGCCGATCTTGCCGCCCACGATGCCCGGATAGGTCCACAGCAAGCGATCCTGGTTGACCATGGGGACAGGCCTGCCCGAGGGCATGGGGTAGTCCGGCAGGACCTGGGTGCCGAGGATGCGCACCAGCTCGGGCTGGCGGACGGCAGCGGCGGCGATGCGCGCCAGGTCGAGGGCGGTGGTGAGATGGTGGGGGTTGGGAAGCCCGTCGGGGTTGACGAAGTGGGTTCGCGTGGCCCCCAACGCCCGCGCCTCCCGGTTCATCATGGCTACGAAGCGGGGTACGCTGCCCGCGGTGGCGTCGGCCAGGGCGACGGCGGCGTCGTTCCCCGACACGAGGAGCAGCCCGTACAGCAGGTCGCGCACCGTCAGGCGTTCGCCCGGTTGCATGGGGGCGGAGCTGCCGCCCACGTAAGCTTCCGCCGCCGTGATGCGCACCCGCCGCCCGAGGTCGTGCACGTGCTGCAAGACGACGAGGGCGGTCAGGATCTTCGTCGTGCTGGCCGGCATGAGGCGCCGCTCCGCGTGGCGGGCGTAGAGGACCTGGCCCGTGTCGGCGTCGTACAACACCGCCGCCTCGGCCGTCGGCGCCAGCACCGGCGGCGCCGACGCCGATGCCACCCCCGCCGCCGCCACCAACGCCATGGCCCCGGCCGCCAAAACCCCCGCCAGGCGCCCGGCCGCGCACGCGACCGCGCCCGCTCGGCGGCGTCCGCGCTCCGTCCGCGCGCGCCCCACCGACCGCGTTCCCCCCCGCGCTCGCTCCGGCGCCCGCTCCGGGCCCCGCGCCGCCTTGATGTCTTTGGGGTTCGCGTCGCGCGTGGCGATTCCTGTCGCCTCACGCCCCCGGGCGCCGTTCCCAGAACCGCCACAGGGGGCGGCGCCGCTCCCGCCGCGGCGTGGCGGCGGCCAGCTCGTAGCGCAGGTGGCCGAGCTCCTGCTGGGTGCGGATGAGGGCCGTGAGCAGGCGGTCGTGTTCCGCCAAGCGCCGCGCTTCCGTGCGCTGGATGGCGGCGGCGATACCGTCCAGACGGTCGCGCAGATCCTCGGCCAGACGAGACGACGCCTCCTCCCCATCGGCCAGGAGCGCCGCCGCCACCTCCTCCCGCGCCCGGCCTGCCCCCTCCAGGGCGAGCGCCCGCGCCAGAAGGCGCAATTGCCGCCCGTCCAGACTGCGGGGCAGGCGCTCGCCCCCCAGGAGGGGGCCGTACGCCGCCCACAGCCGGCGAAGTACCCGCGGCGTGGTGTTCAAGACCCGGCACGCTTCCTCCCGCCCCACGCCCTCCGCCACCGTCCATCACCTCGCTCGCGCCGTCCGCGCTGCCTTGGGCGGGCCGACTTCGAGCGGACGGGTCCGGGTCCCTGCCGCGAACGGGCGCGGATGGCGGCGGCGCGAGCGGGGGCGTGCGTCAGCCTCCGCCCCCGTCCGCGCCCCTTCGACGCCCGCGCCGAAGGGCGCGGACGGCGCCGCGCAGCCGCTCCACCCGTCGCTCCAGCGCCTGCCGGCGACGCGTCTCCATCTCCAGGAGCGCCATGAGCGTGCGCCGGCTGGAGCGCAGGCGGAGGATCTCCAGGCGCATGTCCGCCAGGCGCAACCGCAGGCTGGCGGCGGCGAGGTCCGCCGCCTTCGCGCCGTCGCCCTCGTCGTCGCCCCTCATGCCGCCAGCCTACGCCGCCCTTCGCCCCCCTATGCGGCGCCGCCGCCCCCCTCGAATCGGGCGCGGATGCGCCGGCGAAGCTCGTCCACGCCCTCCTCCGGCGTGGTGCACGTCCCCACGCCCTCCCGCCCGGGGCTGCCGTGCGCGTCGCTGCCGCCCGTGACCACCCGACCGCGCGCACGCGCCATCTCCCTCAGGGTGAGGCGCGTCTGCGCGTCGTGCTTGGGGTGGTCAGCCTCCACGCCGTCGATCTCCCCCCACCACGTGGCCCGTTCGGGGTCGATCTCGGCGAGGCCGGGGTGGGCCCACACCGCTGCGCCGCCCGCCTCCCGGATCCAACGCGCCCCCTCGGCCACGGACAGGGGGGACTGGGGGACATAGCCGGGTCGCCCTGGGGAGAGGTAGCGGTGGAAGGCGTCCTCGAGGTCGCGCGCCGCCCCCCGCCGCACCAGCACGCGCGCCACATGGGGGCGGCCGACGGCGCCGCCGCCCGCCTCGGCCAGGACCTCCTCCCAAGCCACCGCCACCCCCGCCTGCCGAAGGCGGCGCACCATCTCCTCGCCCCGCCCCAGGCGGTCGCGCCGCCGTTCGGCGAGGTACGCCTCCAGGCGGTCGAGGCGCGCCCGCCCGGGGTCGAGGAAGAGCCCCAGAACGTGCACGTCGACGCCGCGCCCGCCCTCGACCTCGGCCCGGCAACCCAGCTCGACGCCCGCCCACACCTCCAGGCCGTGACGACGTCCCGCCGCCAGCGCCTCGGGTACGGCGGCGAGGGTGTCGTGATCGGTCACCGCCAGACCCCAAAGGCCTGCCGCCACCGCCCGACCCACCAGCTCGTCCGCCGGCCACAGACCGTCGGAGGCGCGCGTATGGGCGTGTAGGTCGGCCCTGCGCCCCGACCCGCTCACCGCGCCGCCAGCACGCCGGGGAGGCGGGTCAGGGTCTCCACCATCACCCCCGTGGGACCGGTGTCGATGCCCGCCAGCCGCGCCCACCGCTCCTCGCTCAGCCAAGCGGTGCCGGCGATGTCCAGGTGGACCCACGGCAGGCCGCCGACGAACCGGCGCAGGAAGGTGGCGGCGGTGATGGCCCCCGCCTCGCGCCCGCCCACGTTGCGCACGTCGGCCACGTCGCTGCGGATGGCTCGCTCGTACATGGGGTCGTCGATGGGCAGTCGGGCCACCCGCTCGCACGCCGAGGCGGCGGCGGCGGCGACCGCCTCTGCCAGGGAGTCGTCGTTCGCCATGAGGCCGGTGTAGGCGTGCCCCAGGGCTACCACGCACGCCCCCGTAAGGGTGGCCACGTCGACGAGATGCGTGGCCCCCAGGCGGCGCGCCAGGGCAAGGCCGTCGGCCATGACCAGCCGTCCTTCGGCGTCGGTGTTCACCACCTCCACCGTCTGCCCGTCGAGGCTGCGCACCACGTCGCCCGGCCGCTGGGCCGAACCGCCGGGCAGGTTCTCGGCCAGACAGAGGATGCCGACGACCGGGACGGGGCTCCCGAGGCGCGCGAGCGCCCCCACCGCCGCCAGCACGGCGGCGGCGCCGCACAGGTCGTACTTCATCTCCTCCATGCCCGCCGCCGGCTTGAGGCTGATGCCGCCGGAGTCGAAGGTGATGCCCTTGCCCACGAGCCCCAGGACGGGCCCACCGGCCTCGCCGCCGCCGCCCGTGCGCAGGACCACCATGCGCGGTGGGTGGACGCTTCCCTGGCCGACGCCTAGGATGCATCCGGCGCCCATCTCGGCGAGCTCGGTCTCGTCCAGGACGCGCGCCTCCATCCCCACCTGGGCGGCGTAGGCGAGGGCGCGTTCGGCCACTCGGGCGGGGAACTTGTCGTTCGACCCCAGGACGGCGATCTCGCGCGCCAAGGCCACCGCGTCCGCCACGGCGTTGGCCTCCGCCATCGCCTCCGCCAGGGTCTGGGCGCGCGCCGCGTCGTCCTCGTACAGGTAGAGCGCCTCCACCTGGGCGGGGTGGGCGGGCCGGGTGCGGTAGCCGTCGTAGCGCCACAGACCGCGGCGCATCCCGACCACCACCGCCGTAGCGGCGGCGCGCCCGTCGAGGCCTGGGGTGGTGGCGCGGTGCAGCACGCTGACCGGACGCCGGGCACCGCTCGCCCTCGCCGCGCGCGCCCCCCGCGCTGCGGCCAGGCGGGCCTGGGCCGGCCCGTACGCCCCCCGCTCGCCCAACCGGACGAGGACAAGGCGGGCCGGGCCGCCGGCGTCGAGGACCGGCAGCACCGTCGCCTCCCCCGCCTCGCCGGTCACGAGCCCTGCCGCCAGCGCCCGTGCCGCCGCCGCCGCGTACGGGAGAAGCCCCTCTCCCTCCAAGCCCTCGGGCGCCGCGGCGCCGTCGAACACGCCCGCGATCAGGGCGTCGGCCCCGCTCCCCGTCAGCGAACCGCCCAGCCAACCCACCTCGAGCACGCGCATCCCTCCGTGGTGTCGAACCGCTGCCGCGTCGACGGTCCCAACCGGGCCGCCCAGGGGGAGGGGGCCGGGCTCCGCCCGACCCCCTCCCCCTCCCTCACTGGTGATAGACGATGAGCCTTCCCCCGTCCCGCACCGCCACCAGCCGGCGCTCGCCCCTCAGGCGCGACAGGTCGGCCAGCTTCTCGGCGATGATCTCCTCACCCAGGTAGGGATCTTCCTCCTCTGCCGCGTCGGCGCCCGCGTGCGCCTCCCCCTCGCCCATGAGGTCGTCGCCCAGCTGGTCGCGCAAGAGGTCCACCACGAGGCCGATCTCCCCCGGGTCGACGGCGTCGGCCCGCCACAGGGCGGTGATCGCGGTCAGGCCGTCCCCCACGTGCACGTCGAGCCGGCGCTGGGCCGCCGCCTTGCGCTCCAGCCGGGCGTACGCCGTGAGTGCGTCGTCCAGCCGCTCCCGCATCGCCGCCTCCTCCCCCTCGTCGAGGACCCGTCGCACGAGGAACTCGGTGCGGATCTCCCGCGCGAAGGGGTCGAAGCTCACGGTGGCGACCTCCGGGTGGCGCAGGATCGTCGCGATGAGCACGCCGTACTGGCGTGCGGCAGAGACGAATCCGCCCAACGGCCTCTCCCTCCCGCTGGCGCGCGCTGTCGGAGTCCGGCACGAAGTTCGCGCCGCCCGGACAAAGTCCTCCCCCACCCTTCGTCCCTCGCCAGGCGCGGGACATGCGCTATCGTGGGGGGAGAGGACACGCCGACGTCCCGGCCGTAGGCGGTGCGGAAGGACAAGACGCCCGTACATGGCATGCGCCGAGGCGAGGCAATCGATGCGGGACACGGCCCGCACCCGCATGGAGGTGGCCCATATGCCCGCCCCCTTCCCCCCCGCCGCCGGCTGCCCGCGTCCCGGGCCCCGCACCGCGCCGTGAGCGGGGAGGCGCACGGGGGCGGCTACTGGCGCGCCTCGCCCCCGCCCGCGGCACGCCGCGGGGAGGTGGAGGTGGCGCTCCCGGGCGAGGCGCCGCTGCGCCTCGTGACGTCCGGCCACACCTTCTCGCCCCGCCGCCTCGACCCGGGCACGGCCCTTCTCCTGCGCACCCTGTGGCAGGCCTACCCCGCCCCGGGGGAGCGGGCGCCGGAGCGCATCGCCGACCTGGGGGCGGGGTGGGGCGCGATCGGCCTCCTCCTGGCGCGCCGCTTCCCCGCCGCCCGGGTCGACCTCATCGAGGTGAACCCCGCCGCCGCCGCTGCCGCGGCGGAGAACGCCCGCCGCCTGGGCCTGGGCAACGCGCGCGTGCATCAGGGCGACGTCTCCCTCCTGTGGCCCGCCCTCGCGCCCCACGACCTGGTGGTGACCAACCCGCCCATCCGCGCCGGCCGCCGGGTGTACGGGCCGTGGCTGGCGCAGGCGCGCGACCGCCTGGGCGCGGGCGGCAGCTTCTGGTTCGTCGCCCGGACCGCCCAAGGCGCGAACACCTTGGCCGCCCTCCTCGCCGCCGCCCTGGACGACGTGGCCGTCGTCGCCCGCGGCGGCGGGTACCGGGTGGTGCGGGGTCGGCGCGCTTGAGGGCCGGCTCAGGGCAAGGGGCCGGGCTCTTCCTCCCCGTCCCCGTCCTCGGCCCGGGCCAAGGCGTCCAGCACCTCCGCCGCCTCGGCGCTCTCCTGACCCCGAAGCGCCTCCCGCACCACCTCGTACACGACGCCGGGCCGGTAGCCGCGCCGGGTCAGCTGCCCCGCGAGCCGCCGCGCCCGGACCGCCGCGGGTACGTCGGCCATGGCAGCCAGGGCGCGGCGCGCCAGGCGGCGCGCCGTCTCCGCCTCGGCCTCGCCGGCGCGCGCCGCCTCGCGCGCCGCCACGTCGCCGGCGACGCCGTGCGCAGCCAACGCCGCCCGCACCCACCGCGCCCCCGCCCCCCGCTCCAGGGCCCTCGACTGGGTGAAGGCGGCGGCGAAGCGGCCGTCGTCCACGTACCGGCTTGCCCGCAGGCGCTCGAGCACGCGCTCCACCGCCGAGCCCTCGCCGTAGCGGGCGAGGGCTCGGCGTAGGTCCGCCTCCGAGCGCTCGCGCGCCGCAAGAAGGCGAAGGGCGCGCGCGTACAGGCGGCCCTCGTCCTCCCCCGGCCCGTCCGTCGGCCGACGCCCCCTAGCGGTCACCGCCCTCGGCGGCGCCGGCCGGAGTCGGCGCCCCGCCGCGCGGCGGCAACAATAGCTCCCGCAGCCGCCGTTCGATCTCGGCCGCCAGCTCCGGATGCGCCTTGAGATGGTCGCGCACGTTGTCGCGCCCCTGGCCCAGCCGCTGGTCGCCGTACCCGTACCACGCGCCGCTCTTCTGGATGATGTTGTGCTCCGTGGCGAGGTCGACCAGGCTCCCCTCGCGCGAGATGCCCACGCCGTACAGGATGTCGAACTCCGCCTGCTTGAACGGCGGCGCCACCTTGTTCTTGACGATCTTCACGCGCGTGCGGCTGCCGACCACCTCCTGGCCCTGCTTGAGGCTCTCCGTCCGGCGAACGTCCATCCGCACGCTGGCGTAGAACTTGAGCGCCCGTCCGCCGGAGGTGGTCTCGGGAGAGCCGAAGAGTACGCCCACCTTCTCCCGGATCTGGTTGATGAAGATGGCCACGCACTTCGACTTCGAGATCGCCCCCGTGAGCTTTCGCAAGGCCTGCGACATGAGTCGGGCCTGCAGCCCCACGTGGGAGTCGCCCATCTCCCCGTCCAGCTCCGCCTTGGGGACCAGCGCCGCCACCGAGTCCACGACGACGACGTCCACGGCCCCGCTTCGCACCAGGGCCTCGGCGATCTCCAAGGCCTGCTCGCCTGTGTCCGGCTGAGAGATGAGCAGCTCGTCGATGTTGACACCCAGGTTCTGGGCGTACAGTGGGTCGAGGGCGTGCTCCGCGTCGATGAACGCCGCCACGCCCCCCTGGCGCTGGGCCTCGGCGATGATGTGCAGAGCCACGGTCGTCTTGCCCGACGACTCCGGCCCGTAGATCTCCACCACCCGTCCGCGGGGCACCCCGCCCACGCCCAAAGCCACGTCCAAGGCGATGGCGCCGGTGGGGATGACGTCCACCTGTAGGCGCGCCGCGTCCTCGCCCAGGCGCATGATCGAGCCTTTGCCGAACTGCTTCTCGATATGAAGCAGCGCCGACTCCAGGGCGTGCCGCCGGTCCAGCATCTGACCCCGCCTTCCCTCGTCTCGGGCCGTTCGCCCCGAGTCTACCATGGGCGGGGCCGGGCCGACAGGCCCCCGCTCCCGAGCGCCTACGCGCGCGGCTTGGCGGGCTCCACGTTCACCAGCCGGCCGTTGATCGTTGCGCGCTCCATGGCGCGCAGGACCTTGTTCGCCACCTCCTTGGGCACCTCGACGAAGGTGAAGCGGTCGTAGATGTCGATCATGCCGATCACGCTGCCGGGGATCCCCGCCTCGCTCGCGATCGTGCGCACCACGTCGGCCGGTCCGATGCGCTGCGCCCGCCCCACGTTGATGAACAGCCGCACCATGCCGGGCTCGGCGCCGGTGTCGCCGAAGTCGGCCTCCTCCTCCCGCCCGTCGCGCTCGCGCTCGCGCCGGGCCAGAAGGCGAAGGGCGGCGGCCGCCACGTCTACCGGGTCGAGTTCCTCCAACAGTTCGTCCACCAACGCCCGGTACTCCCCCAGATCGCCCTCGGCCACGGCGGCGCGCAGCTCCTCCCGCATGGTCTCCCGCTGCCGCTCCGCCAGGTCGGCGAGGGTGGGCACCTCGCGTCGCTCCAGCCGCGTGCGCACGGCGCGCTCGATCTGGCGCAACTGGCGGAACTCGCGCGGGTGGATGAGGGTGATCGCCTCCCCCGTCTTGCCCGCCCGCCCGGTGCGGCCGATGCGGTGCACGTAGGACTCAGCGTCCTGGGGGATCTCGTAGTTCACGACGTGCGTCACGTTGTCGATGTCGAGGCCGCGCGCCGCCACGTCGGTCGCCACCAGGAGCTCCACCTGCCCCTCCCGGAAGCGCTTCATGACCCGCGTGCGCTGCGCTTGGTTCAGGTCGCCGTGGATGGTCTCGGCGAGGAAGCCCCGGGCTTGGAGCGCCTCGCCCACCTCGTCCGCGCCCTTCTTCGTGCGGCAGAAGATGATGCCGCGCTCCACGTCCTCGTAGTCGAGGATGCGGGCCAGGGCCTCCATGCGGTCGTGGTTGCGCACCTCGTAATACACCTGGGTGATCTGGGGCACGGTCAGGCTCTCGGAGGCGATGGTCACCCGCTCCGGCTCGTTGAGGTAGCGGCGCGCCAGCCGGACGATGGGTTCGGGCATGGTGGCGGAGAAGAGAAGGGTCTGCCGGTCTGCGGCGGGCACGGCCTGGAGGATGAACTCGATGTCCTCCACGAACCCCATGTCCAGCATCTCGTCCGCCTCGTCCAGGACGGCCATTCGGACGGCGTCCAGGTGGAGCGTGCCGCGCCGCATGTGGTCCATGACCCGCCCCGGCGTACCCACGACCACATGTACGCCCTGGGCGAGAGCGCGCACCTGGCGCTCGATGGACTGCCCTCCGTACACGGGCAGCGTGCGCACGCCCCGATACCGCCCGATCTTGGCGATCTCCCCCGCCACCTGCAGGCACAGCTCGCGGGTGGGGGTGAGGACCAGGGCCTGCGTGCGCATCTGGTGCACGTCGACGCGCTCGACGATGGGGATGCCGAAGGCGGCCGTCTTCCCCGTGCCCGTCTGGGCCTGGCCGATCACATCCCGCCCCGCTAGGACCACGGGGATGGTCTGATGCTGGATGGGCGAGGGTTCCTCGAACCCCATGTCGGCCAGGGCCTTGAGGACGGGGGCGCTCAGGCCGAGGCCGGCGAACCCGCCCCCGTGGGCGGGGTGTCCCCCCCGACCGTTCGCCGCCGGGGCCCCCGCCGCCCCGTCGGTTCCCTCCGCCGCCTCCGGGCGTTCCGCCGCCGGGGCCTCCACCCGGCTCGTCTCCGGCGCCGCGCCTGCGGCGGCGCCATGTCGCGTGGTCAATCCGTTCCTCCTCCGGGCGGCGTCTCTGACGCCTCCTACCCCACATTATAGGCCAGGCGGGCTCCGCACCCCGCCTGGCCTTCGACGGCGGCGGGCCTGGCCCGCCGCCCGCTCGCTACTCGTCCTCGTCGTCGGCGCCGCAGCAGTCTCCGTAGGCCTGGCCGCTCCCGCACGGGCACGGATCCGAGTCCTGCGGGTCGCGCACCGTGTGCCACGTCTGTCGGCCCACCGCGAGGTCACCTCCCACGAGCCGTGTGCTTCACACTGGCGCAGCGGTGGGGAGGCGTCAATCCCGTCGCCCCGCATCCTCCAGTTGCCGGTGGGGTTGGCGGTCGCCTGCGCCCGGCCGTGCCCGCCGCGCGGCCGATCACGCCCCGCCCTGACGACGCGTGGCCGCGCGCACCGCCTCCTCCGGGCGGCCCGTGGGCGGCAGGTAGTGGCCCAGGCATCGCCGGCGGACGAGGTCGATCGCCGTCTGCGCGGCATGGCGCCGCACCTGGTCGCGCTGCCCCAGGTGGTGGCGCACGACGGCGACAACGCCGTCCGGTCCCGCCACGCCATAGTACACGGTGCCCACGGGCTGCGTGTCGCCATGCGCCGGACCCGCCCACCCCGTCATGGACACGCCGTAGGTGGCCGCCAGGCGGTCGCGCGCCCCCTCCGCCATCTCGGCGGCGCAGCGCGCCGACACCGCTCCCTCTTGGGCCAAGGTGTCGTGGCCTACGCCGAGGAGGGAGCGCTTCGCCTCGTCGCTGTACGCCACCACGCCCCCCTTCAGGACCGCCGAGGCGCCCGGCACGCGGGCGAGGCGCGCGCTCGCCATGCCGGCCGTCAGGCTCTCGGCAAACGCAACGCTCTCCCCCCGCTCCGACAGCGCCCGCACCGCCACCTCCTCCAGCGACTCGCCCCGGGTGGCGTAGAGCGCCGGCCCCAGACGGCGCCGCACCTCCTCCTCCACCGCGTCCGCCATGGCCTCGGCCTCCTCGCGCCGGGCGGCGCGGGCCGTCAGGTGGAGGTGCACCTCGACCTCCTTGGCGTAGGGGCGGAGCGACGGGTTGCCATCCCCCATGAGATCCGCCAGCCACTCGTCGATCTGGCTCTCCCCCAGGCCGTGCACGCGCAGGGTGCGGCGCACGGCCGCGAGGTCGGGTGCGACGCGCTCCACCACCCGTTCGGCCATGGGCAGCATCTCCCGCGGCGGGCCGGGGAGGAGGAAGACCCTCTGGCCGCCGGGCAGGGCGAGAGCGATGCCAGGGGCCGTTCCGAACGGGTTGGGCAGGATCTCGGCCCCCTGCGGCAAGCGGGCCTGGCGCAGGTTCTCCTCGGGCATGGGCCGCCCCAGCTGCACGTAGCGGGCACGCAGCGAGTCGGCCACCGCCTCGTCGGTCACGAGGGGACGCCCGGCCACCAGGGCGAGAGCGTCGCGCGTGATGTCGTCCGCCGTCGGCCCGAGCCCCCCCGACACCACGACCACGTCGGCCTCGGCCAGGGCGGCGCGCAAGGCGGCGGCGATCGCCTCCAGGTCGTCGGGCACGGCCCGGTGCCCGGTTACCCGCGCCGCCCGCTCGCTGAACATGCGGGCCAGGTCGCGGGCGTTCGTGTCCAGGATGTCGCCCGACGTCACCTCGCTGCCCACCGACAGGATGGAAACTCGAAGCGACCCCGCGCCTGCCTGCACCGCCACGACCCCTCCCTGTGGCCCGTTCGGCGGCGCGCGGCGCGAACCCTGCCGCCTCAGCCCGCCCGCGCCGCCTCCCGCAGGGCGGCGGCGATCGCCTCGCCACCCAGGCGCTCCTCCTCCAGCAGGCGGTGGGCCAGCGACTCGAGGACGCGAAGGCGCGGAGCCAACAGCGCCCGCACCCGCGCCTCCTCCCCGGCCAGGACGTCGCGCACGGCCTCGAACAGCTCGCCCTCCGGCACCGACCCCTCCGGCACGGCCCCCAGGCGGCTCATCCCCGACAGGACGATGCGCCGCGCCGTCTCCCCCGCCTGGGCCAGGTCGCTCTGCGCCCCGGTGGAGCGCGCCCCCAGCACGAGTTCCTCCGCCACGGCGCCGGCGAGGGCGATGGCGATGTCGTCCGCCAACTCCTGGCGCGTGCGCAGGTAGCGGTCGTCGCCCGGGGAGTGGCGAACGTACCCGAGGGCGTTGCCGCGCGAGGTGATGGTGATGGCGGCCACCGACCCGGGGCGCAGGAGTTCCGCCACCAGGGCGTGGCCCCCCTCGTGCACGGCCACCCGGCGCCGCTCCTCCCGCCCGGGGAGGCGGTCGAGGCGCTCGCCCATGATCACCTTCTCCACCGCCTCGGCCAGGTGGGCGCGGGCGATGGCCGGCGCCCCGGCCCGCAGCGCGAGGATGGCGGCCTCGTTGAGCACGCTCTCCAGGTGCGCGCCCGACAGGCCGAACGTCTCGCGCGCCAGACCCTCCAGATCGACGTCCTCCGCCAGGGCCCGATCGCGCGCGTGCAGGCGCAGGATCTCCAGCCGCCCCACTCGGTCGGGCAGCTCCACCCGCACCACGCGGTCGAACCGCCCGGGGCGGAGGAGCGCCTCGTCCAGGAGGTCCATCCGGTTGGTTGCCCCCAACACGAGGACGGTCACCTCCTCGTCAGGGCCTCCCCGCCCGAGGCCGTCCATCTCCACCAGGAGCTGGTTGAGCGTCTGGTCGTACTCCAGGTGATGGCGCTCGCTCCCCCGCCGCGCGCCCAGAACGTCCATCTCGTCGATGAAGACGATGGCGCTGCGTCCGGGCGCATCGCGCCCGGCGCGGCGGGCGCGCTCGAACAGGTCGCGTACGCGCCGGGCGCCGACGCCGGCGTACATCTCGACGAACTCCGAGCCGCTCGCGCTCACGAAGGCGCTGCCCGTGTAAGCCGCCGCCGCCCGCGCCAGGAGCGTCTTCCCCGTGCCCGGCGGCCCCACCAAGAGAATGCCGCGCAGCGGCCGCACGCCGAGCCGACGGGCCGCCTCCTGCAGGCGCAGGAAGTCGAGCGCCTCCTTCAGTTCGCGCTTGGCCGTGCCCTGGCCGCCGACGTCGTCGAACGACGCCGGTCCGGGCGCGTCGCCCGCTCCCCCCCAGCGGCCGAGGCCGCGTTCCACCGCATCGCGCACCGGCGGGGTGGCGGCAAGGAGGAGGCCGAGGGCGAGGGCAAGGAAGGCGGGGGCCGGGTCGGCGCCGCGCACGGCGAGGAAGGCGGCCACGCCCAACGCCACCCCCACCGGCCACTCGAGGGGCCAGCGGATCATGGGGCCACCCCCGCCGCCCTGGCGCCGCCAGAACGAGGGAAGAGGGCGTAGGCCGACCGTCCTCCCGGCCCGGTGAGGGTCACGTACACGGCCCCTGCGTCCACCTCCACGCGCGCCGACAGGCCTCGGGCGCGCGCCTCGGCGCCGACCGCCCGCGCCATGGCCACGAAGTCGCCGGTGGCGATGCCCTGTTCCACCGGCACGGCGACCGCCTCCAGGGCCGTAGTGAGCGACGCCTGGCCAGGCCCCGCCGGCACGAGGCGGACGCCGCTGCCGAGGATGGGCGTAAGCCGCGCCGTAAGCCGCTGGCAGACCGCCTCCAGGTCCACCTCGTCGGCCAGCTGCACCGCCACCGACGGCGCACCCCCGTTCGTCTGCAAGCGGTAGGCGAGCACGCCGGGCACCCGCATGGCCCCGGCCACCGGCGCCGTCACAAGGGCCCGGTGGGCGAGGGCGGCGCCGGCGCTGAGCGCGCCGAAGGTGGCAGCCATGGCTGCGAGAGCCGAGGCCACCCGCCGCGCCCATACCATCCGCGCTCCCCTCCCCGTCCCCTCCTCGCGCCGATGCCGGACAGGCCCCGGACGCATAGAGTTCTCGCGTGCCCGGGGTCCGCGGGTGTCGGAGCGAGAGGGCAATTGCGCACGGTCATCGGCCGTCTTCGACCTCATCGACCCTGGGGGGAGCGTAGCATGAAGCCTACGCCGATTCACCGTCAATTCCTGGGCCGGTCGCCGGTGTTCGCCAGCGTTCGGCAGGGAGGAGGATCGCCATGTTGGGCAAGCAGGGCAGCGTCGACCTCCGCTCCCACGTCCTCGCGGTCGAAGGCGCACGGCGTGAGCTGGAGGCGGCGCAGCAGTGGTTCGAGTGGGTGACCGAGCCGCGCCTGGTCGACGAGGCGATCTACCGCCTGCGCGCGGCCGAACTGCGCCTTGCGCACGCCATGGGCCCCATGCGCAAGGGGGAGGAAGCGCTGCGGGCGCCCTAGCGGGGGGACGCGTAAGGAGAGGATTCCCCGCCGGCCGGACCGAACAGCAACGGGCTGGGAGGGGTTCCAGCCCGTGCACCTGAGCCAGGTCCTCGACCGCCTCGCGCACGACCGCGCCTTCGGCGAGCAGGTCGCCGACTGGCGCGTGCTGCCGGCGGAGCCGGCGCGGCGCCGACCGCTGCCGCCGGACCTCGACCCGCGCCTGGCCGATCGCCTGAGGTCCAGGGGCGTGGTGGATCTCTACGTCCACCAGGCGGAGGCGTACGCGTTGGCGCGCGCCGGCCACAACGTCGTCACCCTGACGCCCACGGCCTCGGGCAAGAGCCTGGGATACGCGCTGCCGGTGCTGCAGACCCTGGCCGAAGACCCCCACGCCCGGACGATCATGCTCTTCCCCACGAAGGCCCTGGCCCAAGACCAGCTCGCCTGGCTGCGAGGGGACCTGGCCGCCTTGGGGTCCGACTTGGCCGTCGGCACCTACGACGGCGATACGGCGCCCGCCGAGCGACGCCGCCTGCGCCGCGCCGGCCACATCGTCCTCACCAACCCGGACATGCTCCACGCCGCCATCCTTCCCCACCACACGCAGTGGGTGCACCTGTTCGAGAACCTGCGCTACGTGGTGCTGGACGAGCTGCACACCTACCGCGGGGTGTTCGGCGCCCACGTGGCCCAGGTGCTCCGGCGCCTGCGCCGCCTGTGCCGGTTTTACGGCTCGGAGCCGCGCTTCCTCGCCACGTCCGCCACCGTGGGCGACGCAGAGGCCTTCGCCTCCCGGCTATTCGACGCGCCGGTGCGGGTCGTGCGCGAGAACGGCGCCCCCCGGGGCGAACGGCATGTCGTCCTCCTGCGCCCGCGCCTCATCGACGCCCACGCGGGCGTGCGCGCCAGCGCCTCCGCCCTGGCCGACGACCTCACCGTCCGGCTGGTGGAGAGCGGCGTGGCCACCATCGTCTTCTGCCGCAGCCGCCAGAGCGTGGAGCTGCACACCCGCGCCCTCAAGGCGCGGCTGGGGGAGGGGCGGGTGGAGGGCTATCGGGGGGGCTACTTGCCGAGCGAGCGGCGGGCGATCGAGGCCGCGCTGCGTGACGGGTCGCTGCGCTGCGTCGTCTCCACGAACGCCCTCGAGCTGGGGATCGACATCGGTGCCCTGGACGCGGCCGTGGTCGTGGGCTATCCCGGTACCGTCGCCTCCCTCTGGCAGCAGGCGGGGCGGGCCGGGCGGCGGGGGGAGGTGTCCGCCGTCTTCCTCGTCGCCACACCCGCCCCCCTCGACCAGTACCTGGCCGACCACCCGGCGTACCTGTACGGCCAGAGCCCGGAGGCCCCGGCGATCAATCCGGACAACCGCTACATCCTCATGGATCACCTCAAGTGCGCCGCCTTCGAGCTCCCCTTCGCCCCCGACGACCGGTTCTCGGTGGCCACGACGCCGGAGATGCTCGACGCCCTGGCCCGCGCCGGCATCCTGCGCCTGGCGGGGGGGCGCTACTACTGGGCGACGGAGGGCTACCCCGCCCACGGCATCTCCCTGCGCAGCGGGCCGGGGGAGAACTTCGTGGTGATCGAGCGCACCGACGCCGGCCCCCGCGTCCTGGGCGAGGTCGACCGCCCGAGCGCCCCCACCCTCCTGCACGAACAGGCCATCTACCTGCACGGCGGCCGCACCTACCAGGTGGAGGAGCTCGACTACCCGGAGCGCAAGGCGTTCGTCCGGGCGGTGGACGCCGACTACTACACGGAGGCGGAGATGGCCTCGCGCCTCGACGTCCTGCGCCTGGAGGAGGAACTCCACGCGGACGGCGTCGGCGCCGCCCTGGGCGAGGTGGAGGTCTCCTTCCTGCCCACGATGTTCAAGAAGATCGCCTTCGAGACACGGGACAACGTGGGTTGGGGGCCGATCCACCTGCCCGAGGAACACCTGCCCACCATGGCCGCATGGTGGACCCTCCCCGACCCCCTGCCCGGCCCGCCCGCCCGCACCGCCTCCGCCCTGGCGGGCTGCGCCCACGTCCTGTCCGCGGTCGCCGCCTTCTTCCTCATGTGCGATCCGCGCGACCTGGGGGTGGCCTCCCAGGTGCGCGACCCCCGCACGGGCGTGCCCACCCTCTACCTGTACGACATGACGCCGGGCGGCGTCGGCCTGGCGGAGGCCGCCTTCCGTCGAGGCCACGAGCTGTTCGCCGCCGCCCTGGAGCGCATCCGCGCCTGTCCGTGCGACGCCGGCTGCCCATCCTGCGTCGGACCCGGGCGGGAGAGCGACGCCAAGGACGGGGCGGCGGAGCTCCTCACCCGGTGGGAGCGGGCCCTCTCCCTCGCCCGGGCCGCGGGCGGTCGATGACCACGCCCGGCCCCGACGTCCTGGGCTGGCGGGGGCTCGACGCCTTCGTGCGCCGGGGCGAGGTATGGGAGGGCGAGCACCTCCTCGCCACCCTGGGCCCGACCGCACCGCCCTCCCCCTGGCCGCAGGCGCTCGCTTGGCCGGAAGGGGCCGAGGGCGAGGTCATGGCCCTGGACGTGGAGACCACCGGCCTCGGGGGCGCCGGCAGCGCGGTCTTCCAGGTGGGCCTCGCCTGGCGGGAGGGCGAACGGGTGCGGGTGCGCCAGCTGTTGGCCCCCGACCTGCCGGCCGAGGGGCCCCTGCTGGAACGGCTCGCCGCCCTGTGGTCGGAGCGCCGCATCCGCCTCGTCACGTACAACGGCGAGAGCTTCGACCTGCCGTTTTTGCGCGCGCGGGCCCGCTTCCACGGCGTCCGTCTCCCCCTTCCCCCGGCCATGGACCTCCTCTCCCACACCCGCCGCCTGTACCGCGATCGCGACGGCTCCTGCCGCCTCACCCACCTGGAGGCCACGCGCCTGGGCCACCCCCGAGGCGATGACCTTCCCGGAAGCCTGGTGCCGCAGGTGTACTACGAGTCCCTGCGGCGTGGCGACCCAACCCTCCTGGAACCGGTGCTCCGCCATAACGCGGCCGACCTGGTGGCCACGCTGGGCCTCGTCTGGCGCGTCGCCCACGACCTGGCCGCACCGCCGGATCCGAGCCGCCACCCCGCCGACCTCTTCGGTCTATACCGCACCGCCCTGGCGGCGGGCGACGCGCACAGCGCCCGCCGCGCCCTGGAGGCCTGCCTGGCCGCCGGGCCGCCGCCCCATCTCCGCCGCCTGGCGCTGTCGCGCCTGAGCCGCCTGTTGCGCGCGGCGGGCGACGCCGACGCCCGCCACGTCTTGTGGCAGGCGGCTGCCCACGCCCCCGACGCCCCACCGGAACACCTGGAGGCGTGGGCGAAGATCCTCGAGCACGAGCGCCGTGACCCCCTAGCGGCCCGCGCCGTCGCCGCTGCCGCCCTCGCCCGCCTGCGGGCCGAGGCGCGGGCGCTGGGGACGGCCCCGGACCCGGCGCGGGAACAGGCCCTGCGCCGCCGCCTCGACCGGCTGGAGCGCCGCCTCGCCCGCCGATCCCCCGCCGCGCCCGCGTAGCCGGTTCTGACCCCCGGGCCGCACCCATACGGTCGCCTCGGAGGGATGGCCCGTGCTCACCATCGCCGTTCCGAGGCGCCTGGCAGTCGCCCTGGGGCGTACCTTCGGGGTGGCGGCGGCGGCCGCCGCCGCCTTGTCCCTCGCCCGCTACGCCGCCCCGCCGGCGATGGGCGCGCACGGCCCCGCCCCGGCGTCGGCGCTCGAGGTGCCCGTTCGCGACGTCGCCACATCCCAGAGGGACATCGCGCTCACGTTCGACATCTCTTGGGGCACGGTCATGCCTCCCAAGGTGGTGGGCATCCTGCGGCGCGAGCGCGTCCCCGCCACCTTCTTCCTGTCGGGGCCGTGGGTGACCGCCCACCCCGAGCTGGTGCGGGAGATCGCCGCCGTCCCCTACTTCGAGATCGAGAGCCACGGCCAGGCGCACGTGAACTTCAGCGGCCTGGGGCCGGCGGGCGTGGCCGCGAACGTAGAGCGCGCCAGCGCCGCCATCGCAGCGGTGACGGGCCGACGGCCGACGATGATCCGGCCCCCCAACGGCGACTACTCCCGGGCCTCCTTGCGCGCCACCGCCGCCCTGGGCATGCGCACGATCATCTGGGGAACCGACTCCCTCGACTGGATGAACCCGGGCGTGTCCACCATCGTGCGGCGCGTCCTTCGCGGCGCCCACCCGGGCGACATCGTCCTACTCCATGCGTCGGATACGTGCCGCCAGACCGACCTCGCCCTACCCGAGATCCTCGCCCAGCTGCGCGCCCGCGGCTACCGCTTCGTCACCGTCGCCCAGCTCCTGCGCGCCGGAACCCCCCGGGCCCACAGCGTCTCCTGACGACGACGACAGCGCGCCGGCCGGCCCCAGGGCCGGCCGGCACGCGCATGAGCCCCTCGCTTAGACGTGGATCGAGGGAGACTTCGCCGCCTTGGAGACGATCAGCGTGTCCCACATCCCGATCGTGGCGTGGCCAGGGAAAGCGCAGATGATGCGGAACTTGCCCACCTTGTCGGCCACGAAGTGGAAGTTCGCGCTCCCGCCCGTAGGCGTGCCCTGAACCGGATTGGGCGACTCGGCGCCCGGGAACACCGGCTTGGGATTGAACGCGCTCAGAGGCGTATTCCAGGTGTCGACGAGCACGCTGTGGGGGAGCGAGCCAACGTTCTTGAACACCACGTCGACCTTCCAACCGAAGGGGACGGTAACCACCATCTGTCCCTTGGAGTAGCCGTCGAAGTTCATGCCGCCGTTGTTCGTGCCGTAACCGCCGAGGAGCGTGAGGACGGCGGTCTTCGCCTTGGCGTTCACCTTGAGCCACTTGCTCGCCACGGCCTGCACCCGCGGCTTGGCCTTCACGCGCCCGTGGGCGGCCGCGGCCGTCCCGCCCAGGAGCATGGCGGTCGCCGTGACCAAGCCCAACCAGGTGCCGATCTTGCGCACCTGCAAAGCTGCAAGTCCCCTTTCGAACGGGATCCCGGGCCGGGTCGCGACCCTTGGGCCGCGGGATGACCGGTCGCCCGGATAGGACGAACGGTCGGGTTTTGCCGCCGAACGGCCTGGAACCTCCGACCCATGCCCACGCTACTCCTCGTGGGCGGCCCTGGCAACGACGCTCCGGGGGCGTATCGCCGCCCCTGGGCCCCGTTCCGCTACACTGGACGGGGGAGGTGTCCGGTGCACGCCCTCGGCGCGGTTGCGTTGCTCGTCGCCCTCATGCTGTCCGTCGTCGTCCGGCCCGCGGGCGCCTTTGTCGGCTGGGCGAGCGCGGCCGCCGGCCTCATCGCCCTGGCGCTCGGGCTCGTGCGAGCCTCCGACGCGGCGCAGGTGGCCTCGCTCACGTGGGACGCCACGTTGGCCTTCCTCGGCATCGTCGTCATCGCCGGCGTCCTGGACGAGCTCGGCTTGTTCCGGTGGGCCGCCCTGGAGACCGCCCGCCGCTCCGGCGGCCGGGGTCGCGCCCTGTTCGTCGCCACGGTCCTGCTCGGCGCGTCCGTCGCGGCCCTGTTCGCCAACGACGGCGCCGCCCTCATCCTCACGCCGATCCTGTACGAGCAGGCGCGCGCCCTCGACCTGGAGCCGGCGCACGTGCTCGCCTTCGTGTTCGCGGCCGGGGTGGTGGCCGACACCACCTCCCTGCCGCTTGTGCTCTCCAACCTGGTGAACATCCTCGCCGCCGACGCCTTCCGCCTCGGGTTCCTCTCCTATGCGGCGCGCATGGTGCCGGTGGACCTGGCGGCGGTGGCCGCCACGGTGGCGGCGCTCCTGGCGCTCTACGGTCGCTCCCTTCCCGCCCGCGTCCCGGTCGACCACCTGCCGGCGCCGGCCACGGCGCTGAGGGACGTCGTGCTGGCGCGCCGGGCCGTGGGCGTCATGGCCTTCCTCGCGATCGGCTACGCGGCGAGCGAGCCCCTGGGCCTGCCCATCTCCGCCGTCACCACCGTCGGCGCCGCCGCGCTCCTCGCCCTCGCCCGCCTCAGCCCGGCCGTCTCCGCCCGCCGCGTCGTGGCCGAGGCGCCGTGGCCCGTGGTCGTCTTCTCCCTCGCCACCTACCTGCTCGTCTTCGCCTTGCGCCGCGCCGGCCTGACGCACGGGGTGACGGACCTCGTGCGGGCGGCGGCCGCACACGGTCTGGCGCCCGCCGTCTTCGCCACCGGTCTCGCCGTCGCCGCCCTTTCCTCGGGGCTCAACAACCTTCCCGCGCTGCTCGTGGGGGCGCTCGCCGTGCAAGACGCCCGCCTGCCCGCGCCCATGACGCACGCCCTCGCCTATGCCGCGGTGGTGGGGGCGGACCTGGGGACGAAGTTCTCGCCCGTCGGGTCGCTCGCCACCCTCCTGTGGCTGAGCGTCCTCGAGCGGCGGGGGCTCCGCATCGGCTGGGGCTACTTCGTGCGCATGGGCACTGCCGTCGCCCTGCCGGTGCTCCTCACCGCCCTGGGCGCGTTGGCGGCCTCGTTCGCGCTCGTGCGTTGACGCCCCCGGCGGCGCGTGGTAGCTTGGGCCCACAAACGGGGCGCCGTCGCGCCTTTGTGACGGCGAAGGGGGGTGGCATGCGTGGGCCGTGCCCCGTCACCCGCCGTGCTCGACCGGCTGAGCCGCCCCCTCCGGGACGTGCGCATCTCGCTCACCGACCGCTGCAACTTCCGTTGCCAATACTGCATGCCGCGGGAGGTGTTCGGCCCCGGGTTCCGCTTTTTGCCGACGGCCGAGCTGCTCACCTTCGACGAGATCGAGCGGCTGGCACGCGTTTTCGTCTCGTTGGGCGTAGACAAGGTCCGCCTGACGGGGGGCGAGCCCCTCCTGCGCCCCCGCCTGCCCGAACTCGTCGCCCGCCTGGCGCGCATCCCCGGAGTGGAGGACCTCGCCCTCACGACGAACGGCTTCCTCCTCACGCCGGAGCGCGCCAGCGCCCTGCGCGCCGCCGGACTGGGGCGGGTGACGGTGAGCCTGGACGCCTTGGACGATGCCACTTTCGCCTCCCTGAACGGCGTCGGGGTGGGGGTGGAGCGCATCCTGGCGGCGGTGCGCGCGGCCGCCGAGGCCGGATTCTCCCCCGTCAAGCTCAACGCGGTGGTGAAACGGGGCGTCAACGAACATGCCGTCGTCGACCTGGCCGGCCGCTTTCGCCACACCGGGCACGTGGTGCGGTTCATCGAGTACATGGACGTCGGCAGCACGAACGGCTGGCGGTTCGAGGACGTGGTGCCGGCGCGGGAGATCCTCGACCGCATCGCCGCCCGGTGGCCGCTCGTGCCCGTGGCGCCGGCGCGCCCGGGCGAGGTGGCGCGGCGCTACCGCTATGCCGACGGGGCGGGGGAGATCGGCGTCATCGCCTCCATCACCCAGCCGTTCTGCCACGGTTGCACGCGCGCCCGCCTGTCCGCCGACGGCCGGCTGTACACCTGCCTGTTCGCCGCCGAGGGCCTCGACCTGCGCACGCCGCTGCGCCAGGGGGCGGACGACGGCGAGATCCGGCGGCTGGTCGCAGGCGTATGGCGCCTACGGATCGACCGCTACTCCGAGGAACGGGCCGAGCAAGGCCCGTCACGGGCCAACAAGGTCGAGATGTCGCGCCTGGGGGGCTGACGCCTTCCGCCCCAGCCGCCCCCGCTGCCCGACGCGGGGGCGGCCCCTTCGTCCCCAGGCCAGGGCCTCAAGTCCCCGGCCTTCCGTCCCTTGGCGAGGAATCCCGATGCAGATATGGTAGAATATTTGCGGTCGCGGCCGCCCTCCGTGCCTGACCCACGCCCGGACCGTCCGGCCGCGGCACACGGCTCGGGGAGTGTGGTGTCGTGGATACGTGCCCATGGTGGCACCGCGTGACGCGGGTGGCCGGCGCCGGCGTCGCCCTCGCCCTGACGGCGGCCGGGATGGCCTCCGCCCAAGGCGGTAACGTCGGCTGGCTGTCGGCCAACGGGCCCAACCCCGGCGGCATCGGCGGACGCTACTCCACCCTGTCGCAGATCAACGTGAACAACGTCCGGCACCTGCGGGTGGCCTGGACCTACAAGACGAACGTGGTCGGCAGCGAAGACTATCCCCTCGAAGTGAACGGGGTAGTGTACGCGGCCGCCAACGAGGACAATGTGTACGCGCTGGACGCCGCCACGGGGCGGCTTTTGTGGCACTTCGCGCCCAAGCTGGGGGCGGCGCCCACCTGGGGCCCGCTCGGCCCGCGCGGACTCGGCTACGGCGCCGGCACCGTCTACCTCGCCACCGGCGACGCCAAGCTGTACGCCCTCGACGCCGCCACGGGCAAGGTGAAGTGGGTCGTCCCGGTGGCGCCCACCCACCTCGGCTACGGCGAGACGGTCGCCCCCCTCTATTACGACGGCGTCGTCTACCTGGGAAGCTCCGGTTCGGACCTGGGAGCGCGCGGCTTCGAGGAAGCCCTCGACGCCAAGACCGGCAAGCTCATCTGGCGGTTCTACACCGTTCCCTCCCGCAACGCCCCCGGGAGCTGGGTGAAGGCGACGGGAAACATGGGTGGCGGCGACGTGTGGGAGACGCCGACCCTCGATCCCCGCACCGGCCTCATGTACGTTTCGGTCGGCAACCCCGCCCCCGACTACTACGGGGTGACGCGGCCCGGTCCCGACCACTGGACCGACTCCGTGGTGGCCCTGAACATGAAGACGGGGAAGTTCGTCTGGGGCTTCTCCGAGGTGCCGCACGACCTGTGGGACTACGACGCCGCCTCGCCCCCCGTGCTCTTCCCCACGGGCGCGGGCCTCGTGGTTGGGGAGGCGGGCAAGGACGGGTATTGGTATGAGCTCAACGCCAAGACGGGGGAGCTCATGACCATGCCCGAGGCGTTCGTGATCGAAAACCATGTGGCGCCCCCGACGAACGGCACGAAGGTCCTCAACTGGCCAGGTAGCACCGGCGGCTCGGAATGGTCCCCGGTGCCGTACGACCCCCAGACCGGCTACACGTACGTCTCCGGCCTCAACGCGCCCAACTGGATGCAGGCCAAGCCGGGCAAGTACGCGGCCGGCGCGGACGACTTCGGCACGGTCTTCAGCCCCGGCCCCGCCAAGGACTACAGCGGCACGTTCACCGCCTTCGACGTCAACAGCGGCGCCATCGCCTGGCAGGTGCACGAACCCACCCCCATGGTGGGCGGCGCCACGGCCACGGCGGGAGGCCTCGTCTTCACCGCCATCAGCGGCGACGGCGTGGTCGTGGCGTACGACGCCAAGACCGGCAAGCTCCTGTGGTCGGCGCACACCGGCAAGATGATCAGCACCGCCCCCAGCGTCTACAGCCTGGGCGGCAAGGAATACGTGGTCTACGCCGTCGGCGGCTCGGCCCTCGGTAAAAGCGTGTACGGCGGCAAGTACACCACATCCGACGCGGAGTTCATCGCCTACACCCTGGGCGGCTAGAGGCCGGGGAAGGCGCGGGGGCGCGCCCCGGCGGGCCCCCCCCGCCCCCCCCCCCCCCCCCGGCCCCC
>JAILZS010000013.1 GCA_023512375.1 Bacillota bacterium
ACCCCGCGCTCTCTCCCAACCGCCCCCTCGCGAAGACGGCCGGGGCCGCATAGGTCGCTGCTCGGTTTTCAAAGGTCGATCGCCAGACGCGTCGACCATTCTAGGCGCGGCACGAAGGCGTGTCAAGGGCGCACGCGCGCTCGGAGACGCGCCAATCTCTTCCTCCGCCGCCAGTGCCAAGGCCCCGTCGCCCGCACCCGTCAGCCCTGCGCCGGCGGCGCCGCGCGCTCGCGGAAGCGGCGCAGGGCGCCGTCCGCCGCCGCCGCGAGTTCGACGCCCATCTGGTTGGCGAGAAGGGCGAGCGTGAAGAGTACGTCGCCCATCTCCGCCTCGACCTCGGCGACCGCCTCCCCCGGCTTGGGGTGCTTGGGGCCCGCCGCCTGGTTCACCGCCCGGGCCAGCTCGCCCACCTCTTCCGTCAGGCGGGCCAGGTTGGCAAGCGGCGGCCAGTAGCCGTCCGCCGTCGCCGTCACCGCGGCGTCGATGCCGCGCTGCAGCGCACCCAGGTCCATCGCGTCCGCCCCTCCTCCATCCGTCTTGGCCCAGGGTTCGCCCTCTCCCCCGCCCGCCCTGCCCCAGCCCGCGGTCGGCCGCGCTCGAGCCGCGTCCTCGTGACACCGCCGCGCAGACGGCTGGCCGCCTCACGCCGACGTGCCGCGGTTCGTATCCGGCGCGAGGGCGACGGACGCGCCCTGGGCAGGATACGTCCCGGGGGTGAACCACCGTGGCGAAAGACGCCGGCAAGGAGAGGCGGGCGACGGGCGGAGGCGGCCGGGCGGAGGAACCGACGGCTCTGGACGACCTCAAGCAGGAGGTGGCGGAGGAGGTCGGGGTCGACCCCGACAAGTACGGCGGCAACGTACCGGCCAAGAAGTGGGGCGCCCTGGGCGGCCACATGGTGCGCCGCCTCATCCGCAAGGGTGAGGAGGCCCTGGGGCGGAAGGGGCCGGACCAGGGATCGGAGCGATCGCGCACCTAGCCTGGGGCGGTCTTACGAGCCCACCGACGGCTGCGGGAGGGCGGGCGGGAAGAACCTGTCCGCCCCCCCACCCCGCCCACGGACGACCGGGCCGCCCCACGGCCGAAGAGCGTAGGGCGGCCCGGTATGCCTTTTCTACGGGCGGTGACCGCCGCGGCCGCGCGTCAGCCGGTCGACGGCGCGCCGAACCACCGCCTCCTGGTACAGGGAGCGCGGCTCCGCGGTGGCGAGCGCCGACTCCAGGAGGGGCACGGCGCGCGCGTCGCCGTACGCCTCCAGCGCCGCCGCCACGCGCTCCTTGCCGTCCGCCCAGCCCGTACGGCGCAACAGGTCGGCCAGCAGGTCGAACACGCGCATGTCCCGGCGCGCCCGGCGCGACGCCGCCAGGACAGGCGCGAGGCGGGCAGCCGTCCGCAGGTCGTCGCCGGCAATGACCCCCACGACCCGGTCCATCGCCGCCGGTTCCAACGCCAAGAGCCGGTCGACGACGTAGGCGAAGAGGCTCCCGTCGGGGTCCAACGCCCCCGCCAGCGTCACCAGGGCCTCCGCCGCCGCCTCCGGCACGAGCCCCTCCAGAAGCTCCACCGCGTGCACGATGGCGGCGTCTCCGTCCTCCGCCGCCTCCTGCAGCCCCTCGTCCAGGGGGATGGCGAGCAGCGGCCAACGCACCTCCGGATGGCGCTGGGCGTACGCCACCGCCTCGTCCGGAAGCGGGCCCTCGTCGAAGACGGCGTCCCAGAACTCCTCCTCCGCGTCGTCTAGGGGGACCTGGTCGGGTGCCGACTCGTCCGGGAAGGCGGCCCGGCGGCGGCGCCGGGCCGTGGACAGGTCCACCACCCTGGCGCCTGCGGCCACGGCTCCCTCCCAGCGCGCCGGCGGCCGGGCCTCCCGGGCGGGACCGAGGGGGAAGGCGATGCCTGGCAGCGAGGCGATCGCGTCCCGCAGCGTCCACAGGGCCTGGATGCGCTCCACGCCCCTTCCCTCCAGGCGCAGCCACGCGCTGGACGGTCGCGCCCCGCGCAGCACGGCGGCGCCGGCGGGGCCGAGGAGGGCCGGATCGGGGCCGTCCCGCCCCGCCTCCCGCCAGGCCTCCAGCAGGCGGCGATCGATGGGGCCCTCCATGTCCTCGCGTCCCGCGAAGTAGTCCTCGATGGCGTGGGCGTAGACGGGGAAGTTGAAGGCGAGCCCCCGCGCCCCCACGTCGAGGAAGCGGTGCACCAGCGACTCCACGTCGAGCGGCCCCGGCGGCGGCGCCAGGCGCTTGGGGAGGGAGCGCACGATGCCCTCCAGCCGCTGCCGCACCGCCGCCAGGGCCGCCGGGCCGCGGCCTCCCGCCTCGAACAAGGCGCTGATCATCATGCCCTCGACGATGCCCGTGAAGGTGGCCAGGAGAACCTCGCGGTCGTAGAAGGTCATGGCGTCCCGCAGATCGCGGCAGAGGTCCACCATGCCCTCGAACTCGGTGACCCGCTCCACCTCGGCCACCAGGTCCTCACCGTCGCGTCCGCCCAGGCTCATCCCGCCACCCCCTTATTCGCCCCAAATCATGAGGGACAGGAAGTCGAGGCGCAACACGTCCTCCTGGCTCCCCTGCACCTGAAGGCTGCCGTCCACGTAGGGCTCGGTGGGCGACAGCTCGCCTCGGAACATGCCCTCCAGGATGTCGGAGGCGGCCCGAAGGCGGATGTCCGGCTCGGCGGGGAGGTCCACCACCTCGACCCGCCCACCGGAGACGCGCAGGCCCCCGCCCGCGCCGTCGCTTCCTTCGAGAGCGATGGTCCGCTCCCAGTCGGCGATCATCTTCCGCAGGCGCGCGTCGCCGTTCACCCGCGCGGCAAAGTGTTCGAGCGCGGCCATGAGGCCGCCCGGGTCCTGGTTCACGCCCCGTTCACCTCCAACAACCGGCTCGACGGCCTGACCCCCAGGCTGGAGAGGGCGCGCCGCATGTCCGCAGGTCCGATCTCCTCCGGGCGCACCCCCAGGTAGGCCACCGCCATCCCCTCGATCACGTTCGTGCCGAAGCTGCGGCCGCCCATGTCGGGCGTCGTCGTCACCAGGCGCCGGACGCCTCGCCGCGCCAGGTCGGCGACGTCCTCGGCCGTGGTGGTGTTCGTCACCACGGTCTTCCCGTCCATGCGCTCGGGCAGATGGCGGCGGATGAAGTGGAAGTCGCCCGCGATCACCTCTGCCCGGCGGTAGGCGTCGGCGAAGCGCGCGTCGGGCGGCCTGTCCTGCGCCTCGCCCGTAGGATAGAGCATGCCGAACGGCAACCTCGAGACCTGGGGGAGGACCTTGCGCGCCAACTCGGCCAGCTCCTCCAGGCTCTCGATCGGGTACGGTATGCCGGCCGTGAACATGAGGTCGCCGCACGCCAGCGCGCAGCCGGCGGCGGCGAACGCCTCCGCCATGCCGAAGCGGTCCAGGGCGCTGACGAGGAGGACCGGCGTGCCCCGGCCCACCACGCCCTCCGCCGCCAGTTCCTCCACCGCCTGCCGTTCCAGGGTGGCCTTGACGCCGCTCCCGTCCACGACCGGCGTCGTACGCGCGCTATCGCGCAGGCGCACGCCGTCGCGGACCTCGTACCGCACGCCGGCCGCCTCCAGGTAGATGTCGATTCCGCCCAGTCCGATGGCGTCCACCGTGCCGTCCAGGGCGCGGATCCGCTCCTCCGCCCGGTCCAGGTCGCCGTCCGTGCCCACGCGGGCGAGGGAGAAGATACACCCCCCCGCCTCCACCTCTACGCGGTGGTCGCGCCGGGACGAGCCCAGCGATACGCTCACCACGCTCAGCCGCCGGGCCATCACGCCTCCCCTTCGCCCGCCCCCGCGCGCCCGGCGGCGCCCTCCGGCGCCGGCTCGGCCGGCGGCTCGGGCCGCTGCAGGGGGAAGAGGATCACGTCCCGGATCGACGTGGCGCCGGTGAAGAGCATGGCCAGCCGGTCGACGCCCACCCCGAGCCCTCCGGTGGGCGGCATGCCGTACTCGAGCGCCTGGAGGAAGTCCTCGTCCGGATCGGGGATCTCCTCGCTCGCCGTCCGGCGCCGCTCCTCTACCTGGGCCATGAAGCGCCGGCGCTGCTCGATCGGGTCGTTGAGCTCGGAGAAGGCGTTCGCCAGCTCCCGCCCCAGGACGAACGCTTCGAACCGGTCCGCCACCTCCGGCCGATCCGGTAGCGCCTTGGCCAGGGGGGAGATCTCCACCGGGTGGCCGAGGAGGAAGGTGGGCTGGACGAGCTCGGGCTCAACGAAATGGGCCACGAGCTTGTCCAGGACGTGCCCGCGCGACGCCGCGGCGTCCACCTCCACGCCCAGGGCCCGGGCCTTGGCGCGGGCCTCGGCGTCGTCCTCGACCTCCAGCCACCGCACCCCGCACGCGGCCTCCAGCGCCTCGAGCAACCATACGCGCGGCCAAGGCGGCGTCGTATCGAGGCGGGTGCCCTGGCAGTCGACGATCGGCCCTCCCGTCAGGTGCAGGGCGAGGTCGTGCACCATGCTCTCCACCAGCTCCATCATGTCCCTCAGGTCGGCGTACGCCTGGTACAGCTCCAGCATGGTGAACTCCGGGTTGTGCCGGGTGGAGATGCCCTCGTTGCGGAAGACCCGCCCGATCTCGTACACGCGCTCCATCCCGCCCACGATGAGGCGCTTGAGGTGGAGCTCGATGGAGATGCGCAGCGACAGGTCGAGGTCGAGGGCGTGATGGTGGGTGCGGAACGGACGAGCGGTCGCCCCTCCCGCCAGCGGGACGAGGATCGGCGTCTCCACCTCCACGAACCCCCGCTGGTCGAGGAACCGCCGCAGCCGCGCCACCATGCGCGACCGAAGTTCGAACGCCCGCCGCACGGACGGGTTGGCGATGAGGTCGAGATAGCGCTGGCGCTGCCGCAAGTCGACGTCCCTCAGCCCGTAGAAGCGGCTCGGGATGGGGCGCAGCGACTTGCTCAACATGCGCCACGACGCCACGCCCACAGTGGGCTCGCCCGCGCGCGTGCGAAACACCGTCCCCTCGGCCCCCACCACGTCGCCCAGGTCCAGCCACTCCAGCCGGCGGTAGGCCTCCTCGCCCAACCCGTCGGCGGTGAACTGCAGCTGGATCGTCCCGGTGGCGTCCTCCAGGTCGGCGAACGTCATGCGCCCGTGCCCGCGGATGGCGCGGATGCGCCCCGCCACGCGCACCGTCCGCCCACTCCATGCGTCGAAGGCGCGGTGCAGGTCGTCGGCCGCGGCCGTGCGCTCGAACCTTCCCCCGTAAGGGTCGAGGCCCTCCGCCGCCATGGCCCGCATCTTCGCCAGGCGTGCTGGGTCGACCGAGCCCTGCCCCCCCTCCACCACCGCCTACCGCACGACCTCGAGCACGGACAGGCGCACGATGCCGAGGGGGACGTTCACCTCGACCACGTCGCCGGCGCGGTGGCCGATGAGCGCCGACCCCACGGGCGAGTCGTTGGAGATCTTGTTGTTCGCCGGGTCCGCCTCGGTGCTGCCCACGATCGTGTACACCTCCACCTCGCCCGTATCCTCATCGCGCACCCGCACCTGGGCGCCGATGCCGATCTCGTCCGGGTCGCGCGCCGCGCTGTCCACCACGTGGGCGTTGCGCAGCTGCTCCTCCAGCATGAGGATCCGGCCCTCGATGAAGGCCTGTTCGTTCTTTGCATCTTCGTATTCGGAATTCTCGGAGATGTCCCCGAACTCCCTCGCCTGCCGGATGCGCTCGGCCACCTCGCGCCGCCGCACGGACTTCAGGTGGTCGAGCTCCTCCTCCAGCTTGCGGTACCCTTCGGGCGACAGCATGATCTCCTTTTCCAACGTCGCCTCCCCCTTTCCTCATCGCCGACCTCGCCGGGGCTCCGGGCCGGGCAGCCAGGGCCGATGCAACCGGAGACACGCGAAGGACGCCGCAACACGTCCCCCTGTCTCGTTTCGCGGGGGAGATGCCCGTCCGGACGCCGTCTATGAAATTCTAGGGCGGAATGATACCCCGCGCGCCCTCGGCCGTCAACGTCCGTCCGCCCACGCGCGGGTGTGGGTCCACGGCGCCTCAGCCGCCGGCCGCGGTCGCCGTCCCGTCGGCGGCCGGCGCCTCGCCCAAGGAGGAAAGTTCCTCCCGGTAGCGCTCCACCTCGGCGAAGAACGCCTCCGCCGTGGGGGCGCGCTGCAGGCGCACGCGCGCCTGGGCGGCGCCCGGCATGTCGCGCACGTAGTGCGCGGCGTGGCGCCGGATTTCCACCACCGCCAGCGCTTCCCCCTTGAGATCCACGAGCAACTGCATGTGGCGGCGCAACGTGTCCAGGCGCTCCCCCCAACCGGCGGTGCGCCGCTTCCCTTCCCGGCCCCGCAGGGCGGCGGCGATGTCGGCGAACACCCAGGGGTTGCCCAAGGCGCCGCGCCCCACCATGACGCCGTCGGCGCCGTGGCGGCGGACCACCTCCAGGGCGTCCTCGGCGCTGGCGATGTCGCCGTTGCCGATCACGTACACGGAGTTGGGCACGGCGGCGCGCACCCGCTCGAGGATCGTCCAGTCGGCCCGGCCCCGGTACTGCTGCTCGCGCGTGCGGCAGTGGACGGCGATGGCGCGCGCGCCGGCGTCGGCCAGGCGGCGGGCGATGTCCGGCGCCGTGACGCTGTCCCAGCCCGCCCGCATCTTCACCGTGAACGGCACCCGCACCGCTCGCGCCGCCCGCTCCACCACCGCCGCCGCCCGCTCCGGGTCGCGCAACAGGGCGGCGCCGCTTCCGCCGCGGACGATCTTGTCCACCGGGCAGCCGAGGTTGAGATCGACGATGTCCGCCCCCGCCGCTTCCGCCCGGACCGCCGCCTCGGCCACGACGTCGGGCTCCGACCCGAAGAGCTGGATGGCCACGGGGTGCTCGTCCTCCGCCACCCCCAGCATGGCGCGCGTGCGCTCGTTGCCCATGACCAGCGCGCGTGCGCTCACCATCTCGCTCATGACCACGTCCGCGCCCTGCTCCCGGCACAGGCGGCGAAAGGCCTCGTTGGTCACGCCCGCCATGGGCGCCAGGTAGACGGGCGTGCCCAGCTCGAGCGTCCCCAACCGCATGCGCACACCTCCGTTCGTCGCGCGTCGCCGATCGAGGATACCACATCGCCGGCAGAGGGCGGCGAGTCCGCATAACGTAGGCGCGCGCCACGCACCCTACAGGCGGGGGGAGCGACATGGCCAAGGTGATCGAAATCCGTGCCTGCGACATCTGCCAGCGGCTGAGGCAGAGGACGAAGCTGCAGACCTTCTGCGACATGCTGCTGTGCCGGGACTGCTACCGTCGCTACACGTACTTCTGACCTTGGTCCCGACTGGGACGGCCGCCTTCGGCCATAGGATGCCGACGGGCATCGCGGTCCCGGCGGAGGTGGTCGGATGCGCTTGCCCCCATGGCTTCGCGGTGGCGCACCGTGGCGGCGCGCGGGACGGGGCGACGGCACCCTGACCCTCGCCGCCGCGGGCGTCGCCCTATGGGTCGGTTACGAGCTCATCGCCCGGGTGGCCCTCCTGTTCCAAAACCTGTACCAGAGCACCTATCTCCTCATCCCCGGCGCCCACCTCGCCCGCGACTACTGGCGGTCGGTCGACTACGGCCTCGGCATGGCCGCCCTGGTGGGCTTCTTCTCCTGCCTTCTGCTCCTGGTCGCCGTCCTCGAAGCCCTCCGCCTGTGGCGGCGGGGGTGACGCCTCGCTGGGCAGGCTAGGAGCGGAGGTGGCGACGATGGTGGAGGTCAACTGTTCGGTCTCCTCGTGCTGGTTCTGGAAGATGGGAAACCGCTGCGGGGCGGAGAGCATCTGGGTGCGGCGAACCGGCGGCGGCGCCGACGCCCGGCTCGAGGCGGCTGCCGATACCTGGCCGGACGAGGCCGCGGCGGTCCTCACCTCTGCGGACACCTGCTGCGAGACGTTCCGGCCCCGGCGCGGACCCGCCTGAGCCCGTCCGGGCGATGGTATACTATCCCGGATGAGGCGAAGCCCGCCTCCTCCGGGAGGTTGTGCGTTGACGAGTGCATCCCCGCCCCTGTCCGACGTGATCCGCATCGCCACCCAGACGCTGGTGGAGCACCTCACCCCCCTGGCGACGGCTGCAGCCGTGGTGGTGTTCCCGATGACGCTGTGGGAGGGGGCCCTGCCGCCGCCCTCCCTGCCCACCACCCCCACGCCGACGGCGGCCGACTTGGCGCGTGCCGCACGCGCCCTCTCTCCCTGGGTGTTGCCCGCGGCGGTGGACGCGGTGGCCAGCTTCCTCATGGGCGCTGCCGTCGTCTGGATGTTGGCGGAGGCGATGGCCGGGCGGGCCACCGGCCCCTGGGAGGGTTACCGCGCGGTGTTCGGGCGACTGGGAAAGCTGGTGAGCGCCGGCCTCGCGCAGCTCTTGGCGCTCGCCGTCGTGGCCGTCGTCCTCGTGTTGCCGGGAGCCCTCCTGGGCGCGGGCGCCCTCCTACCCGTGGTCGTGCCGCTCCTCCTCGCCCTCTCCCTCGTCCTCAGCGTCTACTTCGCCCTCGTGACGCAGGTGGTCATGCGCGAAGACCTGGGCTTCGTAGCCGCCCTCCGACGCAGCGCCCGCCTCGTGTCGGGGGCGTTCTGGCCGACGCTCGCCCTCATGCTCATCGGCGCCGTGGTCACAGCCCTGTTCGGCACCTTGAGCGGCCTGCCGGCGGCGGGTGGCGTGACCTTCGTCACGCGCGCCCTGTCCGAGCTCATCGCCGCCGCCGTGTCGGTCACCGCCGGGCTGTACCCGGCCGCCCTCCTCACCGCCCTGTATCGGGCGCGGGCGGCCGAGCGCCCGCTCCACGCCGCCTGACGCCGATGGATCGTCCCCCTCCCCCCGGCGCCCCGGGGCCCGCCGCCTAGACGATGCTGGCGGCGAACGGGCGGCGGGGCGACGCAGGCTCGGCACGCAGGCTCCCGGGCTCGGGCAGGTCCTGGCCCAGCCAGGCACGGTAGACGGCCCGCTCCTCCTCGCCCACGTCGGCGCGCACGTCGATCTCGTACCGGTCGGGCGGCGCCTCGCTCAGCGGCACGTCGACCGCGACCAGCTCCCCCCGCCGGGCCAAGGTGAGCCGCACCACCTCCCCCGGCCGATGGTCGTGGATGCGGGCGCGCAGTCCGTCGGCGTCTTCGACCCGAAAGCCGCCGACGGCGATCACCTCGTCGTAGGCGTTGACGCCCGCCTCCTCGGCCGGCGTTTCGGCCAGGACGTGGCGCACGTAGAGGCGGCCGGATCGCTCCTCGGGCACCATCCCCAGGAGCGGCCGCGGCGCGCCCTCCGCCCCCGGTTCCTCCTCCCTCCCCGCGCCGGGCGGGCGGTTGGCCGGGTCGCCGTCCCGGTCCGAGCGAGCCACGCGCCGGCGCAGCAAAAGACCCGCATGAGCGAGGAACTCGCCCGGGTCGAGATCCTCCGTCCCCTCCACGTAGCGCCGCCAGAAGGCCTCGAGGGAACCCCCGGCCACCTCCTCCGCCGCCTGGCGGTAGGCTCCCTCCGGGAACCCTGTGCCCCGTCGCCCGTAGCGCTCGTACATCCGGCGCAGGACGTCGTCCAGGCCGCGCCCACCGCCGGTACGCCGGCGGATCTCCAGGTCGAGGCAGAGGCCGATGAGCATGCCCTTCGTGTAGTAGGAGATCGTGCGGTTGGGGGAGTCTTCATCCGGACGGTAGAACTTGATCCAGGTGTCGAAGCTGGCCTCGGCCGCGCTCTGCACCCGCCGCCCGGGGCGCGCCTCGTACTCGCGGATGTCCGAGGCCAACATCTGGGCGTACTTGCGTACGCTCCACAGCCCCGCCCGCACGAGCAGGAGCTGGGCGTAGTAGTCGGTGACCCCCTCCATGGCCCACAGCAGCGTCGTGTAGTTCTCCCGCCCGTAGTCGAAGGGCCCGAGCGCCGCGGGATGGATGCGCTTGACGTTCCACAGGTGGAAGTATTCGTGGGAGAACAGGGTGAGGAGGGAAAGGTAGCGCCCTTCGGGCCGGAAGTCGAACCGCCCCACGTCGCACGTGGTCGAAGCGGCGTGCTCGAGGCCGCCGCCCCGCCCGTCCAATAGGTGGACGATGAAGACGTAGCGATCATAGGGTAGGCCGCCGAACATCGCCCCCGCCGTCTCCACGATGCGCGCCAGATCCGCCACCAGGCGCTCGGGGTCCTCGTTGCCGTGTCCGTACAGGGCGAGTTCGTGGGGCCTGCCCAAGGCCTCGAAGCGGTAGACGCGGTGCGTGCCCACCTCCACCGGCGAGTCGAGCAGGGCGTCGTGGTCCGGGGCGCGCAGGCGCACCCAGCCCTCTCCCTCCTCCACCGTCTCCAGGGCGGTCGACACGCGCCAGCCGGGGGGCGTCTCGACCACCACGTCGACCGGCAGGTCGGTGCGCCCGTCCAAGGCGAAGAACATGCCGGCGCCGTTCCAGTAGGCGTGGCTCGCGTCCAGGTGGCTGGTCTGGACGGTGGGCTCGTTGGCGTATACCTCGTACTCGATCCGCGCCGCCCCGGAGTCGGGGGCGAGGAAGCGCCAGGCGTTCTTGCTCACCTTGTCGCACGCCACGGGCCGTCCGTCGCCGTCGGCCGCCCTGAGGCCATGCACGTGGCGGCTGAACTCCCGTACCAGGTAGGATCCCGGCGTCCACACCGCCATCTCGATGCGGTGCTCCCCGGGAGCAAGGCCGTCCAGGGCGAGGGTCACGCGGTAGCGGTGGGTCTGCGGTTGCGGAAAGCGGACGCGGTACTCGAGGCGCGGTTCGGACACGCCCTATGCCTCCCCCTTGCCGGCCGGCGGCGCGCCGGTGCTCAGAACACCGAGGTCTCGCGGTACCTGCCGTAGACGCGCTGCAGGGCCTGGACGATCTCCCCCTCCGTGGCGTAGGCGCGGACGGCGTCCAGGATCGGTCCCATGACGTCGCCCTCCCGCCGCGCCGCTGCCTCCAGGGCGGCCAGCGCCGCCGCCACCGCCTCGGGGTCGCGGCACTCGCGCACCGCCATGAGGCGGCCGATCTGCTCGCGCTCCACCGAGGGGTCGATGCGCAGGATCTCGATCCCCTCCTCGGGGGTGTCCTCCACGTAGGCGTTGACGCCCACCACCACGCGCTCCCCCCGGTCCACCTCGGCCTGGTAGCGGAAGGCGGCCTCGGCGATCTCGCGCTGGAAGTAGCCGTTCTCGATCCCGGCCACCACCCCGCCCATCTCCCGGATCTCCCGGAAGTAGGCCTCGGCGCGGGCCTCGATGCGGTTGGTCAGCGCCTCGACATAGTAGGAGCCGCCCAGGGGATCCACCGTATCCGTGACGCCCGTCTCGTACGCCAGGATCTGCTGGGTGCGAAGGGCCACCTTGACGGCGTGTTCGGTCGGCAGGGCGAGGACCTCGTCCATGGAGTTCGTGTGCAGCGATTGCGTGCCGCCGAGAACGGCGGCCAGGGCCTCGTACGCCGTGCGCACGACGTTGTTCATCGGCTGCTGGGCCGTGAGCGAGCAGCCCGCCGTCTGGGTGTGGAAGCGCAGCATCCACGAGCGCGGGTCCTTGGCCCCGTACTCCTCCCGCATGTGGCGGGCCCAGATGCGCCGGGCGGCGCGGAACTTGGCGATCTCCTCGAAGAAGTCGATATGGGAGTTAAAGAAGAAGGAAAGCCGAGGAGCGAAGGCGTCGACGTCGAGCCCCGCGCGCATGCCGGCCTCGACGTAGGCGAAGCCGTCCGCCAGGGTGAACGCCAGCTCCTGCGCCGCCGTCGACCCCGCTTCCCGGATGTGGTAGCCGCTGATCGACACCGGATACCACTGCGGCACGTGCCGGGTGGCGAACACGAGGGTTTGGGCCAACAGCTCGACGCTGGGCCCAGGCGGCACGATCCACTCCTTCTGGGCGATGAACTCCTTCAGGATGTCGGCTTGGGTCGTGCCGCGTAGCTTGCGCCACGGCACCCCCTGGCGCTCCGCCACCACGAGGTACATGGCCCATAGGATGGGGGCCGGCCCGTTGATCGTCATCGAGGTGGAGACCTCGTCCAGGGGGATGCCCTCGAACAGCGTCTCCATGTCGTCCAGGGTGTCGATGGCCACCCCTTCGCGCCCCACCTCCCCCAGGCTCTGGGGATGGTCGGAGTCGTACCCCATGAGGGTGGGCATGTCAAAGGCCACGGACAGGCCGGTCTGCCCCTGTTCCAAAAGGTAGCGGAAGCGGCGGTTGGTCTCGCGCGCCGTCCCGTAGCCCGCGAACTGGCGCATGGTGAACATGCGTCCCCGGTACAGGTTGGCGTGGATGCCACGGGTGAAGGGATACTCCCCGGGAAAGCCAAGGTCGCGCGCGTAGTCGAGGTCCGGCACGTCCAGTGGGGTGTACACGTCCTGCACGGGCTCGCCCGAAAGGCTGGTGAACCGCTCCCGCCGGTCGCGCGTGGCGGCCCGGGTCGTCGCCTCCCACCGCCGCCGGCGCTCGGCCAGGTCGGCCAGCTCCCGCTCGCGCCCAGTTTGCTCTGCCACGGGCGTCCCCTCCTTCCCCTTGGTGCCCTATGCTGCCGCGTCGGGCTAGGGCATTCGTGCGCAGGGGCGCGATTCCTCCGCCCCGGCCGCGTTGACCGCCCTGGCGGGCCCTTCCTACAATGGATCACGCTGGTCGAACGGCGTCGACTGGGGGTGGTCCGGTGCGACGCGGGACGCAGGGCCGGGGGGCGGCGGCTGCCGCCGTGCTCGCGGCCCTGTGGTGTGCCGCCGCGCCCGCGGCCTGGGCCGCCGCCACCCGCTCCCCCCCTCCCGGCCCCCCGAACGCTCCGGCCGCGGACCTGGCGGCGGCGGTGGCGCCCGCCGTGGCTGCGGGGGCCACGGTCTCCGTGGCCGTCCTGCCTGCAGCCGGCGGGCAGCCGGTGACCGGTGTCAACCCCGACCTGCGGTTGGCGCCCGGGGTGGCATGGGGGGCGGTGACCGCCGCCGTCGCCCTGTGGCACCTCGGCCCCACCTTCAGCGTCCGCACCCTGGTGGAGGCCCCCGCGCCGCGCCACGGCACGGTCCTAGGCAACCTCGTGCTCGTCGGGGGCGGTGACCCGACGCTGGACGACGCCCGCCTGGCCGCTCTGGCAAGGAACGTGGCCGAACGGGTACGGACGGTGACGGGGGGAGTCCTGGCGGACGCCGCGCGCTTCGCCTATCCCCTGGTTCCCGCGGGCTGGCCCGTAGGCCTCCTCACCGCGGCCCAGGTGCCCGCGCCCGCGGCGCTGTCCGTGGACGGGGGCGCGGTGACGGTGACCGTCACGCCGGGGGCGCGGCCCGGCGCGCCCGCCCAGGTGCAGGAGGCGCCGGCCCCCCTCGTGCCCCTCGCCGGCGGCGTGCGAACCTCCCCTGCCGGGTCCGGCGCCGCCCCCTCGCCCACCGTCGCCTATGATGCGGCAGCCGGCGCCATCCGCCTTTCCGGCAGCGTTCCAGTGGGGGCGGCGCCGTATACGTCCGCCGTCTTTCCCCCCGGCGCCGCGCGCCTGGCGGCGGCCGCCTTCGCCCGCGACCTCATGGCCGACGGCGTGCGGCTGTCCGGGGGGGTGGGTGCGGGCGCACCCGTGTCCGGCGCCGTCCCCCTCGCCTCCGTCGCCTCCCCCCCTCTCGCCCGCTGGCTTTCGGCCCTGTGGGGATCGGCCGGCGCAGCACCCTCTCCCCTCGCGGCCGAGGACCTCTTCCGCCTCCTGTGCCGGCCCACCGATGCGGCGCCGTGCGGAACCGACGCCGACGCCGCGGTCGTGGACGCCTTCCTGTCCGCCATCGGGCTAGGGGGAGGGGCCGTCGCGGCCGACGGCAGCGGCCTGTCGCAGCGAGACCTCGCCTCCGCCCACGTCCTGGCGCGCGCCCTTCAGGTCGCCGGCTGGCACGCATGGGGCCAGGCGCTGGTGGACTCCCTGCCGTCGCTCGCGCCCTCCCTGGCGGGAAGCCCCGCCGGCAGCACGGGCGTGTGGGGCGCCGCGGGGGACCGGCTGTCGCTCCTCGCCCGCGTCCCTGTGGCCGGGGGAAAGGTGCGCATCGTCGCCCTGCTGGCCGCCGGCCTCCCCTCCCCCACAGCCGCCGCCGTCCTGGCCGAACGCGTCCTCCAAGCCGCGGCGGGTGGACACCCGCTCCCCGCCCCCCGTCTTCCGGCCGCAGCTGCGGACCTCCTCCCCGGCGGCGGGGGCCCGGTGCTCAAAGCGCTGGATGGCGCCGGCCCCGGCGCGGTCGCCGCCCTCACGGTCTGGCCGGTGGGCGCGCGGCTGCCGGCCTGGAACCTGCGGGGAGCCGCCCTCCTGCCGGTGACGGGGGCGACCGGCGCCCTGGTGGCGGCGGCCGCCCTCTCGGCCGCCGGCCCCGCCCACCTCACCACGCGGGTGGTGGTGGACGGCACCTTCGCCGGCAGCACGCTGAACGGCAGCATCGGCCTTGTGGGCGGCTTCGACCCCACCTTGGACGCGGCCGGTCTCGCCTCCCTCGCCCGCGAGGTGGCGGGCCTGGGGGTGCGGCGCGTGACCGCCGGCGTGGTGGTCGACGACCTCGCCCTTCCCCCCACCGTGCCGCCCACCTGGCCATGGGAGGAGGTGGGCGGTACGGCCGCGGCAGGCGACGCCCTGAGCGCGGGCGGCGGCCTGTTCTCCCTCGCCGTCCTGCCCGGCGCCCGTCCCGGCTCCCGCGCCGTCGTGCAGGTGGTGCCCGCCTCCACACCCGTGTTCGTGCACGACCAGGCCCGGACCGTGGCGGGCGACGGCCAGTCCCTGGCCGTGTGGCCCGACCCGATCAGCGGGCATCTGGTGGTGACGGGGACGATCGGGGCGGGCCGGCGCCTCGAGGTCGTCTTCCTGCGCACCGCGCCCGACCCCGCCTTGGCGGCGGGGCGCCTCTTCCTCCAGGACCTGCGGCAGGCGGGGGTCGACGTGCGCGGAGGCGTGGCCCGCGCCGCCGTGCCCGATGTGGCGCCCACCCTCGCCGCCCTGCCCGGACCCGGCTTCGCCGCCCTCACCGACTCGCTCCTCGCCGACCCCACGCCGGCGGCCGCCTGGGACGAGGCGGCCATCCTGGGTGGCGCCCTGCGCGGTGTGGCCGGCGGCCAGGCGGTGGCCGCCGCCCTCGCCCGGACCCAGGCCTTCTGGGCCCGGGCCGGGGCGGGTGCGCCCCCGCCCGTTCTCACCGATCCGGTCGGCGTGGGCGGCGACGACCGCATGGCCACCTATGGGTGCGCCGAGGCGCTGGCGACGATGGCCGCCAACACCGGCGTCGACTCCCAGCTTCCTCTCCTCCTCCCGCTGTTGCCCACGGGGGTGGCCGGCCAGGGGGTGCGGGCGGTGGTGGGTACGGCGCCGGGCCAGGGGTGGCTGGCCGGGTACGTGATCGCGGGCGGCCGCCCCTCCCTGGCGCTGTGCGCCTCCCTCTCCTCTCTCACGCGCCCGGCCGGGCCGCTGCTGGTCCGCATCGCCCAGGCCGTCGCCGCCTGGACGCCGCCCCGCGCCTGAGGCGCCACAGGCCCGCACCCCTCGCCGTCGGGGGCATGGCCGCCGCACTCCGGACGTACGACAGGGCGGAGGGATCGCCTTGTCCGCCCATGCCCGCCTGCGCCGTCTCCTCGTCGCGGCCACCGAGGCCGGCGTGGCGGGGGAGATGGCCGCCGGCCACCTGGGGGCGGCCGCCATGCCGCCCGGTCCGCGCCTTGTCGCCCTCGCCGCCCTGGCCCTGGCTGGCTTGGCGGCGCTCGCCGCGATGACGGCCCTGCTTTGTCCTGGACCCATGCCCGACGCCCTGGCCCGGGCCGGCCTGGGCCTTCTGACCGCCGCCCTGACCGCCGGCGCGGGCGTCCACCTGGAAGCCGTCCTGCGTGGCGCCGCGGCGCCGCCCCCCTTCGCCCCCCTTCTGGGGGCGACGCTGCTCCTGGTCGCCTGGGTCCTGGGCGAGGTGCAGGCGCCCTTCACGCCCGCGCCAGCGGCGAGGGCCGCCGCCGTCGCCCTCGCCTCCTGGACGGCCGCCGCCGCCAGCGCCTACGACCACGCCCGGCGCGCCTTCTCGCCTCTGCCGTGGACGCTCCTGGCACCTGCCGCCGGATGGGCGCTCGGCACCGCCGTTCTCCTCTCCCTCTGCCCGGGCACCGTCGGGCGGCGGGCGCGGGCCGTCCTGCCCGCTGCCGCGACCGCCGCCTGGGCGGTGGGGGCGGCCGGCGTGCTCCTACACGCCCGCGCCCCCGCCCACCGCCTTCCCCTCCCCCTCCTTCAGCGCCTTGCCCTGCCGCCGCCGCTGTTGGCCCCCGCCGCCCTGGCGCTCGTCGCCCTGTGGGCGCTGCTTCTGCCCGCACGGCCGCCGCGCGTGTGGGTGCTGCTCCTCCCGCCCGGCCAGGAGGGGCGGCCGGGGCGCCTCACCGCGCCGGCGCCGGCCGGTGGGCGACGAACAGGCCGCCATCGCGCTCCATCTCCGCCTGGGCCGCCAGCAGGCGGCGGTACAGTCCCCCCGCCGCCATGAGCTCGTCGTGCCGCCCCCGCTCCACCACACGACCGTCGTCCAGCACCAGGATGAGATCGGCGGCCCGCACGGTAGACAGGCGGTGGGCGACCACGAACGCCGTGCGGCCGTGCAAAAGGCGCTCCACCGCCGCCTGCACGAGACGCTCGGTCTCGGTGTCGATGGCGGCGGTGGCCTCGTCCAGGACGAGGATGGCCGGGTCGGCGAGCAGGGCGCGGGCCAGGGCCAGGAGCTGGCGCTGGCCGAGGGAGAGGCGGCTGCCGCGCTCGCGCACGCGTGTCTCGTAGCCCTCGGGCAGGGAGAGAATGAACGCGTGCAGCTGGGCAGCCCGCGCCGCCGCCTCCACCTCGGCATCGCTCGCCTCGGGACGGGCGTAGCGGATGTTCTCCCGGAGCGTGGCGTCGAACACGAAGGTGTCCTGGGGCACCACCGCCACCTGCCGCCGAAGGCTTGCGAGCGTCACCTCGGCGATGTCGACGCCGTCGATGTACACCCGCCCGGCCGTGGGCTCGTAAAACCGGCTGATGAGGCCGGCGAAGGTGGACTTGCCCGCCCCCGTCGGCCCCACCAGGGCCACCGTGGCGCCCGCCGGCACCCACAGGTCCACGTCCCGCAGGACGGGCCGTCCCGGCACGTAGGCGAACGACACCCCCTCCAGGCGCACCTCCCCCCGGATCGGACCGATCGGGCGGGCGCCGGGGCGGTCGGCCACCCGCGGGCGCTGATCGAGGATCTCGAACACCCGCTCGGCCGAGGCCATGGCCACCAGGAGCTGGTTGGCCACGCCGCTCAACTGCAGGATGGGCTGCCAGAAGCCGGCCAGGTAGGAGGTGAAGGCGACGACGAGCCCGAGCGAGACGTCGCCCCGCAGGTAGAGAAACGCCCCGTACACGTACACGAGCACCGTCCCCACCGTGCCCGTGAGGTCGACGACCATGTCCACGCCCGCGCTCAGGCGCATGGCGTCCAGGTAGCGCCGGCGCACCATGTCCGTGAGGGTGCGGAAGTGCGCCTCGTTGTGGGCGGCGCGGCCGAAGGCCGTCACCACCCGGGCGCCGATGAGGCTTTCGTTCCATACGGCGTTGAGGATGGCCGTACCCCGGCGCACCGCCCGCCACCGAACGACCACGCGCCGCCTGAGGCTGGTGGTCAGCCACACCATGAGGGGAAGGACGGCGAACGAGATGAGGGCCAGGTCGGGCTTGAGGGCGAGCATGACCACGATCGTGCCGAACAGGACGAGCAGGCTGCCGATCGAGTTGAGGACGCCGGAGGACAAAAGCTGGTTGAGGTTGGCGACGTCGTTCATCACGCGGGTGAGGATCTTCCCCAGGGGCCGGCTGTCGAAAAACTCGAAGCTCAAGCTGGCGATGCGCTCGAACATCCGGGCCCGGAGGTCGCGGATCACCCCCGTGCCCGTGAGGGCGACGTAGTACGTCTGCAGGCGGAAGGCACCGTACCGTACGAGGGCCACGCCCAGGTACAGGGCGCCGAGGAGCTCGAGCAGGCCCGGCCGGCGCGGCAGGATGGCGTCGTCGATGGCCGCCCGGGTGATGAGCGGTAGGGCGAGGGACGAGGCCGATCCCACGGCGATCGCCGCCAAGGCGAAGACGACGCTCCGGCGGTGCGGCGTAAGGAAGGCGAGGAGGCGCCGGCTCATGGCCAGGTCGAACGGGGCTTCGGTGGCCTCCTCGTCCTCGTCGATGCGCGTCACGGCGCCGATCTCCCCCCCTTCGCCCAGGCCATGGCCTGGTGTTCGAACATCGCCCGGTAGGGGGGGCAGCCGACCCACAGTTCCTCGTGTCTCCCCCGGCCGACGACGCGTCCGCGGTCGAGGAACAGGATGAGATCCGCGCCGCGCACGGTGGACAGGCGGTGGGCTACGACGATCGTCGTGCGTTCCCTCAGCCAGGGGCCGATGGCGCGCTGGATGGCGTGCTCGGTCTCGAGGTCCACCGACGACCAGGCGTCGTCCAGGACCAGCACCTCCGGTTGCGCGAGGTAGGCGCGGGCAAGGGCGATGCGCTGGCGTTGGCCGCCCGAAAGCCCGATGCCCCGCTCCCCCACCAGCGTGTCGTACCCCTTGGGCAGGCGGCGGATGAAGGCGTCGGCCTGGGCCACTCGCGCCGCCTCCTCGATCTCCTCGCGTCCGGCGTCCGGCCGGGCGTAGGCGATGTTCTCCGCCACCGTGGCCGAGAACAGGAAGGGCTCCTGCAGGACGTAGGCGACGCTTCGCCTGAGGTCGGCGAGGGCCAGGTCGCGCACGTCCACGCCATCCAACAGGACGCGCCCCCGCTCCACGTCGTACAGGCGCCCCACGAGGGAGACCAGGGTGCTCTTGCCGCTCCCGGTGGCGCCCACCACGGCGAGGGAGGAGCGGGCCGGGAGGCGGAAGTCGACGTCGACCAGCACCGGCTCGCCGTCCCCGTAGGCGAAGCCCACATGTTCGAACCGCACCTCGCCCTCCCGGCGCGGCCGCGCCACCGGCCGCGCCGGCTCGGCGAGCGCCGGCCTTAGGGCCATGAGGGCGCGCAGACGGCCGCCGGCCGTTACGGCCTGCTCCACGAGGTTGAGGTTGGGGCCCAGGGCGCGAAGGGGCTGGACGAGCAACAACACGTCGCCGGCTGCGGCCACCAGCCGGCCCAGGGGCACCTGGCCGTGGATCACCTGCAGCCCCCCCACAACCAAGACGACGGCGCCGTACACGCCGCCGGACAGGTCCATGAGGGGGAAGTAGCGCGCCCACAATCGCTCCGCCCGCACGTTCGCGTCGCGATAGGCGTCGTTGGCGAGGGAGAAGCGCCGTCCCTCCGCCTCCTCCTGGGCGAAGGCCTTCATCACCCGCACGCCGGACAGCGCCTCCTGCAGGCGCGTCGACATGGCGCTGTAGCGGCGGCGGATGTCCCGGAAGGCAGGTCGCACCTGGCGGTGGAAGGCGACGGAGAGAACGGCCAGGGCGGGGAACAACAGGAGCAGCACGAGGCCGAGGAGGCGATCGGCCGTGAGGACGGCGGCGAAGACGAACAGGAGGGTGAAGACGGTGGCGGCCCCCTGGGTGAAGATGTTCGCGTAGAAGCGGTTCACCCACTCCGTGTCCCCCGTCACCCGGCTCATAAGCTGGCCCGTGGGCATGCGATCGTAATCGGCGAAGGCCATGCCCGTGAGGTGATGGTAGAGGGCGTCGCGCAGGCGGACGAGGACGCCCTGGCCGAAGCGCTCGCTCAGGTAGGCCTGGGCGAAGGCGGCGGTTCCGCGGACGAGCGACGCCGCCAGGGCGAGGGCCACGATCCCCACCAGGGGGGCGAGGGTGCGGCGCTGGAGGACGTCGGTCACCAGCCGCCCCGCGAGGTACGGCGGCACGAGAGCGAGGGCGGAGGCGGCGACGGCGCCCGCCACGGCCAGGGCGGCGTCGCCCCACAGACCGCGGGCGAACCCGTTCGCCCAGCGCAGCACCTCTCCGGCCGGGGCGTTCTCCCCCGGCGCGAGGACGTCCTCGTGCCCGCCGGGCGCCCCCGCCCGGTCCGCTTCCGCGCGCCGGGGCGATCGCGCCTCGGCCGTCCGGCGCTCCGCCATGACCTCGCCTCCCCTCCCGGTGCGGTTGACCCGGGCGCACCGCCCTCCCTAGACTCGGGGGGAAACGGCCGGCCGGGGGGGACGCGACGTGGCGGAGGACGCGTTAGGCCACCGTCCTTCCCCGGGTTCGGTGTGGCGCACCCTCGCCCTCGTCGTCGCCGCCCTCGTGCTCGCGGACCTGGCGGCGAGTTGGGCGGCAGACGCCGTCCCCCTCCTCGGGCTGGGCGCGGCTTCGCCCCTCGTCCACGCCGTCCTCGCCGCGGCCTGGCTGGGAGCGGGCGCCCTCCTCGTGGAGCGCGGCCGCCGCCGTCTGCGCCTGGAGCGAGACACCCGCCCGGCCGGCGAACGGCGGCCGTGGAACCTCGCCCTCAACGTGTTCGCGGCCCTCGGGTACGCCTACCTTCTGCTCGCCGCGCTCGCCCTCCTCCGCGTCGATCTGCGCGGCATCCTCGTGGGCGGGGCGGTCACCGGCATCGTCCTGGGCGTGGCCGCCCAGAGCGCCCTCGGCAACATGTTCGGCGGCATGCTCGTCCTCCTCCTCCACCCGTACGGCGTGGGCGACCGCATCATGGTGCGCAGCGCCGCCTTCGGCGGCGCGGAGTACGCCGGCACGGTGCGCGAGGTGACGCTGTTCTACACCGTCCTCGAGGCGGCCGCCGGGCGGCTGGTGATCCCCAACGCGCTGGCGGTGGCCTCCGTCGTGCGGGTGGAGGGGGACGACGCGGCGGAAAGCGTCCTCGTCCCCGTCCCGTACCGTGTGCCGGTGGAGCGCCTGCGCGCCGCCCTGCGCGAGGCCGGCCTGCCCGACGAGGTGCGGGTGGAGCTCTTCGGCCCCGACGGCTACAGCGCCCGCCTCCGCCTGCCCGCGGTGGGTGGGGCGGCCGCCCTGGTGGGCGTCCTCTCCCGCCTCGGCCAGGGCCCGCCGTGAGGCGCCCGCGCCCGCCCCTGGCCCCGCGCCGCCGCCTCTTGGCCGGGCCCTGGAGCCTCTTCCCGCGCGGGCAGCCCGAGCGCGCGCAAGACGTGCGCCTTCCCTGCCAGTGGCAGACGGTGGACGCGTTCGCGCGCGAGCTCGGCCCCTTCGTCTACCGCCTGCGCTTTCGCCCCCCGCCCTGGCGCCGCGTCCGCCTGGTGTGCGGCGGCGCGTTCACGGACAGCCTCTGGCGCCTGAACGGCCGCCTGCTCGGGCACCACCGCGGGGCTGTCGGCCCCGTCCGCTTCGACCTGGGCCCCTACCTGAGACCCGGGGAGAACGCCCTCGAGGTGGAGGTCGCCTCTCCACCGGCTGCCGACGCCGCCCCGGTGCCGATCGGAGTGTTCGGTCGCTGGGACTGCCTTCCTCCCCATGTCTCCCCGGGAGGCATCTGGCGCCCCGTCCACCTGGAGGCGGCGGCGCCGGCGGACATCGCCTCCCTCTGGCTCACGACCGAACGCATCGGCGGGCGGGAGGCGCGCGTGCGCGTGCACGTACGAGCCGAGGCGGAGCGCGCGGGCCGCCACCGGCTCGCCCTCCGGCTCGTGCCCCCGGGGCGGCGCCGGGCGGTGCGCGCCCGCCTCACCCTCGACCTGCCGGCGGGCCGAAGCGTCCTCGACCTCCCCCTGACCGTGCCCGCACCCCTCGTCTGGGAGCCGTGGTCGCGCACCGGGCGCCCGCGCGCCCACCTCTACACCCTGTCGGCAGCGCTCACCGCGCCCGGAGGCGGGACGGCGCGCCGGGCGGCAAGGGTCGGCCTGCGCACGGTGGCGGTGGACGGCCGCGGCCGTCTGTGCGTGAACGGCCGCCCGCTGTTCGTCAAGGGCTGGAACTACGGCCCCTCCTCCGCCCATCTGGCGCAGTCGGGCCCCGCCCTGTGCCGCACCGACGTGGAGGGCGCCCGCGCCCTGGGCCTGAACGCCCTGCGCGTGCACGCCCACCTCGACCACCCGGCCCTCTACGCCGCCGCCGACCGGGCCGGCATGCTCCTCTTTCAGGACGGACCCTTGCAGTGGACCTACCCCGCGGCCGTCTTCCCCGACGCGGCGGTGGAGCTCTCGGCCCTCCTGGAGCGCCTGGCGCCCCACCCCTCGGTCGTGTGGCTCTGGGCCCACAACGAACCGGTGGACGTCACCGGGGCGGGCGCCGGCCGGGGCGGGCCCCTCGCGCGCCTGCGCAGCCTCGCCTCCACCCTGGTGTGGAGCGACAACCGTGACGTGTGGGACCGGGCGCTGGTGGCCGCCCTGCCCCGCGGGCCCGACGGCCGGCATCCGGGGGGCGTCCACGTCGCCCGGCACTCCGGCGTCGTCGCCCGCCGCCGGGGCGAGGACAGCCACCTCTACATGGGCTGGTACCCGGAGTTCGGCCCCCTGGCGGCTCTCGACCTCCTCCTCGCCCTCGCGCCCGGCTTGGCACGGTGGGTGACCGAGTTCGGCGCCCAGAGCGTACCCGTACCGGAGAGCGCCCGCCGCTTCATGCCCGACCGCCCGACGGACGCCGACTGGCGGCGGCTGGCGGCGGAGCACATGGCCCAGCCCGAGCTCCTCGAGCGGCGCGTCGGCATCGCCGGGCTCGACCTCGCCCTGCTGGCGGAACGCACGCAGGCCTACCAGGCGGCCCTGCACGGCGCCTTCATCGACCGCTTGCGCAGCCGCATGGGCCGCCCTACGGCGGGATTCTTCGGCTTCCTGTGGGCGGACGCCGCCCCCGGCGTGACCTGGGCCGTTCTCGACGCCTGGCGCCAGCCCAAGCTCGCCCATCACGCCCTGGCCGACCAGCTCCGGCCCCTGGCCGCCGTCGCCCTCCTGCCCCTCAGCGCCCCCTGGCCGCGGCGCACCTACCGGGTGCCCGTCGTGGTGGTCAACGACACCGGCTGGCGGACGCGGGTGGCCGTGCGCGCCCGCATCGCCGACCGGCCGCTTGGGGCCTGGGCGCGCGAGGTCGACGCCGAGGCAGCCCTCACCGTCGCCGCCCCCGCGGTGCCCGGCCATGCCCTGTGGCGGGAGGGGGCGCTCCACGTCGACTGGCAGGTCGAGCCCCTGGCGGGCGAGGGCCCGCCGCCCGCCGACGGGGAGCGCGTCTACGCCCTCCCCTCCCCCTTGTGGCGCCGGCGGCCCCCGCCCTGAGGCGGGAGGCGCAGGTGGGCGAAGGCGGGCGGCGAAGGTGCGATCGGGAGGTGGCGGCGTGGAGATCCGCGGCATCCGGGTGTGGGACGGCGAGCGCGATCGGGGCGTGGCCGCGGTGCGGTGGCGGGGCGACCGCATCGAGGACGTGGCGGCGTGGGACGAGGATCGCCATCCGGGCCTTTCCCTCATCCCCGGCCTCATCGACACCCACGTCCACCTGGTGAGTTACGCCGGCCCCGACGCGGTCGACTACCTGACGTGGCCGCTGGTGACGCCGCAGGTGGAGCAGGTGCTGCACGGCGTGGCCCACGCCCTGCGCGCCTTGCGGGTGGGCGTCACGACGGTGCGCGACCTGGCGGCCGACCGCTCGCAGGTGGCGATTCGCCACGCCTTCGACCAGGGGGTGCTCCTGGGCCCGCGCGTGGTGGCGCACGGACTGGTGGGCATGACCGCCGGCCACGGCGACCTGTTCACGCCCCCCGACGTCATCGACCGTCCGCCCACCGCGGACGGGCCCGACGCCTGCCGGCGCCTGGTGCGGGAGTACGCCCGCATGGGCGCCGACGGGATCAAGGTCACCACCAGCGGCGGGGTTCTCTCGGCCGGGGATCGAAACGAGTGGCGCAACTACACCCGGGCCGAGCTCGAGGCCATCGTGGACGAGGCCCACGCCCTCGCCATGCCGGTGGCGGCGCACGCCCACACCCGGGCGGGCATCCAAGCCGCCCTGGACGTCGGCGTCGACAGCCTCGAGCACGCCACCCAGATCACCCCTGCCCAGGCGCGCGAGGCGGCCCGGCGGGGGGTCACCGTCGCCCCGACCCTGCTCATCCTGGAGCGCATCGCGCGCGGCGACACGGCCGTACCCGAGGCCAGCCGCGCCAAAGCGCAGGCCCTGTTCGCCGCCCGCGGCGAGGCGCTTCGACGCGCGGCGGCGGAAGGGGTGGAGTTCGTTCTGGGGACGGACGCGAGCGGCCGACACATGCCCTTCGGCATGCAACTCGACGAGGTGCGCGCCATGGCGCGCGACCTCGACCTGGGCGACGAAGGAGCCCTCGTCGCCGCCACCAGCCGGGCGGCGCGGGCGGTGGGCATGGCCGACCGCGTGGGGCGCGTCGCCTCCGGATTTCATCCCGACTTCGTGGTCGTGCGCGGGCGGCCGTGGCAGCGCATCGAGGACCTCACGCCGGCCAACGTGGTTGCCGTGGTGGCGCGAGGGCAGGTGGTCGTCGGGCGTGTGGCGGATGACGGCACCGTCGTCGCGGGCGATCCCCCCGAAGCCGCGCCCGCGACCCTGGGGATGTGGACGTAGGGTAGGAGGCGGCGGCGGACGCGCGCCCGGGCATCGGCACGGGAAGCGCCCGGCGCACCGACGCCGCCGGCAGGGCCTCGATGGCGCCGGCGACACCGCAGCCGCAAGCCGGCCGCCGCCCGACCGACCGACAACCTCCCCGTCCATGCAGGATCGGCGGTTGCCGGCGCCGAAACACGCGCGGTCCGGCGGCCGCCGGCCTCGTCCTTGCCCCGCCCCCTCGCACCGCCGTCGCCACCTGCCCGCGCCGGCCCGCTGGTATGCCATGCGGCCCTCCGGGCCGGAAGGGGTGGCAGCGTGCAGACAACCGTCAGGGGGACGATCCTCGGGCTGGCGGCGGCGACGATGGTGGCCATCTGGTCGATTGGCGCCGCCGCCGGCCCCGCACAGCATCGGGCGGCATCGGTCACCATCGTGTGGGCAGCGTCGCCCATCTCCAACAACGGCCTGCGCCAGCACCTCATCACCGCCTTCGAGCGAGCGCATCCCGGGATCCGCGTGCGGCTCCAGAGCCAACCGACAAACACGGACACCAACCGCCAGGAGCTCATCACCGAGATCAACTCCGGCTCGGCCACGCCCGACGTGTACATGGGCGATGTGATCTGGCCAGCGCAGTTCGCCCAGGCCGGGCTGGCCATGGACCTGAGCAAGGTCTTCCCGTCTACGTTCTGGCGGCGGTTCGCCCCTGGCCTGGTGGCGGGCGCAACGTACCAGGGCCAAGTGTACGGGGCGCCGTTCTTCATGGACGCAGGCTTTCTGTACTACCGTAAGGACCTGCTCGCCCGCTACCACCTGCCTGTGCCCCGGACGTGGACGCAGCTCGCGGTCGATGCCAAGACCCTTCTCGCCCACCATGCCGTGCGCTACGGCTTCGTGTGGGAGGGGGCGGCATACGAGGGGCTCACCTGTAACCTCATGGAGTACCTCACAGACGCGGGCGGCAAAGTGCTCAGCGGCACGAAGTCCCTGTTCGACTCCCCCGCCAGCGTGCGGGCCGTCTCCTTCATGCGTTCCCTTATCGTCTCGGGCGTGTCGCCGGCAGCGGTCACGACCTTTCAGGAGCCGCAGGCGATGAACGCCTTCGCTCAGGGGCAGGCCGCCTTCTTGCGCAACTGGGACTACGCCTGGTCGAACTCCCAGTCGAGCCCGGCCGTGAAGGGGAAGGTGGGGGTGGCGCCGCTGCCCGCCTTCAGCGCCTCCGGCTATCCCGGCTACTCGAACATCGGCGGCTGGAACCTCTACATCAACCCGCACACCGAACACCTGGCGGCAGTCCGCACGTTCATCGAGTGGATGACCGGCGTGGCCGGCCAAACCCAGCTGGCCACGTACGCGTCCGAGATCCCTACTAACGCGCAGGTCCAGCGCCTGCCCGAGGTGAGGAAGCTTAACCCCGTGCTGGGTGTGGTGAGCCGGGTGCGACTGGTGGCGCGGCCCGCCTACACCCCCGCTTACGCGAAGGTCTCCTCCGCCCTGTACACGAACGTGAACCTGGCCCTCACCGGCCAACTCTCACCCCGGGCCGCCGTTGCCAAGGCCGCCCAGGCAATCGCCCAGGCCATCTCGGGCCAGGGCCTCTGAGGGTGGACGGGGGGTCCCGGCTCGGCGCGGGCCTCGCCCGCCGCCCCGCCGCCCTGGCGTTTCCTCACACGCGGCGCGCCCCCGCCACCTTGCGCGGGCGGCGCGCCCGCGTCGGTTACGCCTTTCTCGCCCCGGCGGCGGCGGTGGTCGCGTCAGTCACCCTCGGTCCCATCCTGTACGCCGTCTTCTTGAGCCTCTCGCAGGTGCGGCTGACAGGCGAGGGCTTCGCCACCACCTGGGCCGGTTTGGCCAACTACGCGATCCTGTACCGCGCGCCGGAGTTCTGGCAGGCGCTGGCCTTCACGGCCGGTTACACGGGAGCAACGGTGCTGGTGGAGGTGGCGCTCGGCCTGGTGGTGGCCCTAGTCCTCAACGGTCTCGTGCGCGGCCGCGGCCTGGCCATGGCCGTCCTCCTCCTGCCCTGGTCGCTCATCACGGTGGTCTCGGCCGAAGTGTGGAGCTATTTGGACAACGGCGCTTACGGCCTCATCGACTACGTCCTCGTGGTCCTGCACGTCACCTCCCAACCCGTGAACTGGCTAGGGGAACCAACCCTGGCGCTGGTCGCCGTCGGCCTCGCCGACGTGTGGAAGACCACGCCCTTCGTCGCCCTCATCCTCCTGGCCGGGCTGCAGATGATCCGGCGGGACCTGTACGAGGCGGCTACGCTGGACGGCGCCGGCCCCTGGAAGTCGTTCTGGCGCGTCACCTTCCCGCTCTTGCGCCCCAGCCTCCTCGTCGCGGTGCTCTTCCGCGTCCTTCAGTCGTTCGGCCTGTTCGATTTGCCGTTCGTGCTCACCTCGGGCGGTCCCGGTACGACCACTCAGTCCCTCGCTCTCCTCGCCTACCGGGCCATGTTCAACGACCTCGAGTTCGGGCCCGGTACGGCCGTCTCCGTCGTCACGGTGGCGGCGGTGGTGCTGGTCGCGGTCCTTTTCATCCGCGGCCTGGGCGTGCGTCTGGGGGAGGCCGGCGATGGTGCGGCGTAGGGGGGGCGCGACCCTCTTGGCGCGTGCCGCGACCGCACTGGCCGCAGCGGCTATCCTTGTTTTCGTGCTGTTCCCCTTTTACTGGCTCCTGGCCACCTCCTTCGCCTCGCCCACCTCCATCGGCCAATGGCCCCCCGCTCTCTGGCCCCATCCCCCCACCTGGGTGAACTACCGCCAAGCCTTCGACGACTACGGCTTCGCCGTGTACATCCGCAACAGCTTCGTGGTCTCGACCGCTGCCACGGTGGCTACCGTCTCGCTGGGCGCCCTCGCGGGCTACGGCCTGGCGCGCACGCCCGTGCGCGGGCGAAGCGCCACCCTCGTGGGCGCATTGGCGATCTCCAGCTTCCCGGCCATCGCCGTCATTTCGCCCCTGTACCTGGTCATGCACGTGCTCGGGTGGCTCAACTCCTACCAGGCGCTCATCGTTCCCTACACGGCCTTCAACCTGCCCTTCACGCTCTGGATCACGTACAGCTATTTCCGCCAGGTCCCCCTTGAGGTGGAGGAATCGGCGCTGGTGGACGGCGCCTCCCCCGTGCGCGTTCTCCTCACCGTCGTCGCCCCCCTCGCCACGCCCGGGCTGTTCACGGCTGGGATCTTCACCTTCGTCGCCTGTTGGACGGAGTTCCTCATGGCCCTTAGCTTCGACACCGAGAACAGCATGCGCACCATTCCCGTGGGTATCGCCTTGTTCGGATCCCAGTATGTGGTGCCGTACGGTACGATCTTCGCGGCCAGCGCGGTGGTGGTCGTTCCCGTGGCCCTCCTGGTCCTCGCCTTCCAGCGCTGGGTCGTCTCCGGGCTCACCGCCGGCGCCGTGAAGTCCTGATCGGCCGCCGCGTTCGACCGCCATCACAGCGGCCCGGCGCGTCTCACCGCCACCACGGTCCCCCGACGGATCCCCGCCACCGCACCTCGACGTCCACGGCATCGCCGGCGGGCAGGCGCGCCTCTTCGCCCAGGGAAACGCCGTCGGCCTGGGCCGAAGAGAGCCTGAGCCCCGGCGGCAGGCGCAGGTACAGATCCGCGCCGAGCCACCCCCCCTGCCGCCGCACCTCCAGCCGTCCGCCTTCCGCGCCGGCCCGCCACGTGAGACGGGTCAGGCGATGGGAGCCGCGGTCCAGTTCGCTCTCGCCGTCGTCCTCGAATAGGCAAAGCTCCCCGCGCCCCTCCGGGAAGAGCACCAGGTCGATACGCCCGCCCAGGCGAGCGCGTTGCCCCGGCTCGGGGTCCACGGCCAGGATGGTGCCGCCACGGGCATAGAGGGGCAGCGCGTCGAGAGGGGCGGGCGCCAGATGGTAGCCCGGCCCGTCCATCGGCCCCTGCACCCCACCGTCGATTCGGTACCAGCGGCCGGTTGGCAGGTAAACGGCACGCGCCTCTGTGGCGGGCGTGAGCACGGGCGCCATGAGCAGATCGGGCCCGACCATCACCTCGTCCTCGAGGCGCAAAGCGAGCGGGTCGTTCGGAAACCCGTATCCGAGGGGGCGCCAGATCGGCTCGCCCACCGCGTGGGCGGCGTACGCCAGGGCGTACAGGGTGGGAAGCAGGGCGTAACGGCGGCGCAGGTGGCGGCGGGCGATCGCCTCCACCTCTGGGCCGAAGGCGTAGGGTTCCTGGTGCGAGGAGTGGATGCTCGAGTGGTTGCGGCATAGCGGCATGAGGCTCCCCGCCGCAATCCAGCGCGCGAACAGCTCCGGCGTCGCTTCGCCATCGAAGCCCCCGATGTCCACGCCGGCCAGGGGAGCGCCCGACAGGCTCATGCCCATGACGGTGGGGAGCGTGGCCCTGAGGTGCTCCCACCAGCTCGCGTTGTCCCCCGTCCACAGGGCGGCGTACCGCCCCACGCCGAGGTAGCCGGCACGGGAGAGGACGAACGGCCGCTGCCCGGGGCGATGGCGCGCCAGGCTTTCGAACGTCGCCCGGTTCATGAACAGGGCGAAGGCGTTGTGCACGGTATCGTGGCGCCACGTGCAGCCGTCGGCTCCCACGTGGACGGCGTCATCCGGGAGGGTGCGCGAGTCAGGCCCGTCGCCCTCTGAGGCGATAAAGCTCGGTTCGTTCATGTCGTTCCAAATGCCGTCCACCCCGAGCCGGGCCGCCTCCGCATAAAATCCGTGCCACAGCGCATGTGCCCGGGGCTGGAGGAAGTCCGTCACCGCCGTCCTTCCGGCCCACAGGGCGCCCGTCGCCACCTCCCCCCCGGCCTCCCGCACCAGCGCCCCGGCCGCCTCCGCAGCGGCGTAGCGCGGGTCGTCCAAGGCCACCCCGGCGTTGGAGATGAGGACAACCCGCACGCCCGCCGCGTGCAAGGAGGCGACGAAAGACGCCGGGTCGGGGAAACGCTCCCGGTCCCAGGTGAGTGGCCTGCCCCGCTCCTCGTAGTCGAGGTCCAAGTAGACGGCGTCCAGAGGCAGGTCGAGGGCACGGAAGGTGCGCACCACCTCGAGGACCGTGCCCGCGTCGCCGTACCCCCAGTGGCTCTGCTGGTAGCCGAGGGCCCACAACGGGGGCAGAGCGTAAGGACCAAACAGCCGCGCCAGCCGCGCCATTACATCCGCGGGCTGCGGGCCGGCCAGGGCGACGAGCTCCAGCCCACCGCCCCGCGTGGACACGCGCATACGGTCCGGCCGCTGCCGCCCTACGTCCCACTGGCTCTCTCCCCCCCACACCAGGGCCAGGCCACATGCCTCGCCCCCGGCCACGACGAGGGCGAACGGTAGGGAGGCGTACATGGGGTCGGCGTCGGGCGTATGGGGGTGCATATCGGTGTTCCAGAAACGGTACCGGCCTCCCCGGCGGGCGAACGGCCCCATCTTCGCCCCCAGGCCGAGGACCTCGGCGCCGTCGGCCAGGAGGACGTCGGCGCATGCCCGTCCGGGCGCCGCGTTGAGCCCTTCCGGGGGCACGGCGACGAGGACCCGCCCCGCCCCATCCGCGATTACCAGCGACCGCCTCACCGCGTCCCACGCGACTGCCACGTTGTCCGCCGCGAATTCGCCCTTCTCCCCCACCGGGCGCGCCACCGCCGCGTCGCCGTCCAGCGCGGGCACCGCCCCGGGCGGCAGCCCCGCCCGGTCGTCGCCCCAGGCGAGGCGGACAGCCGCCACGCCCTCCCCCACCGCCCGTGCCCACAGACGCGCACCCTGGGGCCAGGCGACAGTCACGCCCGCCGGCCGCCCCCCTTCCTCGCCCATGCCCGTCATCCCACCTCTCCCCGCCTGCGTTCGCCCACTTAGGCCCGTCCTCCTGGTCCGTCCGGGGCCGCCCCGCCGCTGGAAGGAGGGGTGCATCCGGCGTCGAAGGCCGGGCAACGACGCAGGGGAGCGGCGCCGCCGTCCCCCGCCATGGCCGCGACAGGGAGCAGGTTCCATGGACGCACGTGCCGTCTCGCCCTCCCCCCTGGCCGCCTGGCGCCGCCTCTCCCCCACCGCCCGGCGCCTGATGGCGGTGCGCACCCTGCGCAGCGTCGGGCAGGGCATCTTCACCGTCGACTTCACCCTCTACTTGCGCGCCCTCGGCCTTGGGGCGGCGACCATCGGCGCCCTCCTGGCGGCCGAGGGGCTGGTGGGGGCCGGTCTCATGCTCCTCCTGGGGGTGCTGAGCGACCGCTACGGCCGCCGCCGCTTCCTGCTCGTGTACCAGGGTCTCACCGTGGCCGGCACCGCGCTGGTGCTGGCCCTTCCCCGCCCCTGGACGGTGGCCGCCGCCGCGGTCGCCCTCGGCTTGGGGCGGGGGGCGAACGGCGCCGCCGGCCCCTTCGGTCCGGTGGAGCAGGCCTGGCTCGCCCACGCCGTGCCGCCGCCGGAGCGCGGCCGCGCCTTCAGCCTCAACAACGGCGCCGCCTTCGCCGGCATGGGAGCGGGGGCCCTCCTGGCCGTCGCCCTCCCCTTGTTGCGCCCCCTCCTGCCCTCCGGCCGCGCCTACCTGGCCATGTTCGCCCTCGCCGGCGCCATCGCGGTCCTCAATGCCGCCCAACTGTGGCCCCTCCCCGAACCGCGCCCCGCCCCCGGCCCCGCCGGCGGCGCTCCCGCGCCCTCCGCCCACGCCCGCGCCCAGGGCCGCGCCCTCATGCGCCTGGTGGCGGTCAACGCGGTGAACTCCTTGGCCATCGGCGTCGTGGGGCCCCTCATCCCCTACTGGTTCGCCGTGCGGTTCGGTGTCGGGCCCACCGCCATCGGCCCCGTCTACGCCGTCACCTACCTCGCCACCGCCGCCGCCTCCCTGGTGGCAGGCGAGATGGCGGCGCGCCTAGGACTGGTGCGCACGGTGGTCATCACCCGGGTCGCCGGCGTCGCCCTCATGGCCGCCCTCCCCCTCGCCCCCGGGTACGGCGCCGCCGCCGCCATGTACGTCGCCCGCTCCATGGCCAACAGAAGCTCCGCCGGGGCGCGCGTCGCGCTCGGGGTGGGCCTGGCCGACGACCGCCGGCGGGGCCTGGCGGCCAGCCTGAACGCCCTCAGCATGCGCCTTCCGGCCTCGGTGGGCCCGGCCCTGGGGGGTTGGCTGTTCTCCCTCGGCGACCTCGGGCTACCGTTCTTCCTCGCCGCCGCCCTTCAGCTCGGGTTCCTCGCCCTCTTCGCCACCGCGCTGCGCGACGTGGAACGCCTCGCCCTGGAGGCCTGAGGCCAGGGAGGAGACGCGAGCAAGAGCGCAGGCGAACTCCCCCTCCATGCGCTCGAACAGCTCGGCCACGGTGGGGATGTCGCGGATGCCGCCCACCCCCTGCCCGGCCCACACGTATCCCTCGTCCATGTCGCCGGCCAGGGCGGCGCGCCGGTTGCGCTCCCCCTCCAGCAGGGGCAACAGCGCCCGCAAATCGGCCCCCTCCGCCTCCAGGGCGAGGATGCGGCGGGCGTACGGGCCGTCGAGCACGCGCCCGGGCCGTCCCACGCTGCGCTCGATCACCACCGTGTCCGTCTCGCGCGCCGCCACCAGCGCCGCCTTGTAGCGCGGGTGGGCGCGGCACTCGGCCGTCGCCACCAGGCGGGTGCCCATCTCCACGCCCTCCGCCCCCAGAGCGAAGGCCGCCAGCATCCCCATGCCGTCCACGATGCCGCCGGAGGCCAGGACCGGGATGTCCACCGCCTCGACCACGCGGGGCAACAGCGCCATGACGCCCAGGTCGTCGCGCCCGATGTGGCCTCCTCCCTCGTGGCCGACGGCGATCACAGCCTCCGCCCCGAGATCGGCCGCCTTGCGGGCCGCCCGCACCCCCGCCACCAGCACCAGGCGGCGCACACCGGCCCCCTCCGAGCGCCTTAGCGCCGCCTCCGGATTGCCGCCGGTGATCGTGATGGCCGGCGCGCCCTCCTCCAGGGCGGCGTCGAGGTACGGCTCGATGGGCACGTGGCCGATCGCCAGGTTCACCGCGAAGGGCCGTCCGGTGCGCCGGCGCAGGCGACGGATCTCGGCCCGGAGGGCGGCGGGCGAGCCGGTGGTGACGGCCGTGATCTGACCCAGGCCCCCGGCCTCCGACACCGCCGCGGCCAACTCGGCGAACGCCAGGTGGGCCAGCCCCCCCTGCACGATGGGGCGCTCGATGCCCAAAAGGGACGTCACCCGCGTGCGCCAGACCACGCCGTCCCCTCCGCTCGCCTCGCCTTCGCCCATATGCTACCTTGCCGGTAGGGGCGCCGCCAGGCGCCGGAGGTACGGTAGGACGGGCCGCCGCCGCGTGCGGGCGCGGCCCGGCCCGCGCGCGGCGCGAACACGCGGTGAGGGACGGGGGATGGAGCATGGCACGCGCGATGGAGGAAGTGGCCGAACGCCTGGGACTGCGGCAGGAGGAGTGGGAGCCCTACGGCTGGGACGCGGTCAAGGTGCGGTGGCGGGCGCTGGAGGAGGCGGGCGTGCTCGGGCCGCCCACCGTCGCCTCCCCCGCCCTGCGGGGCCAACTGGTGCTGGTGACGGCCGTCAATCCCACGCCCCTGGGAGAGGGCAAAACGACCACCAGCATCGGCCTTGCCGACGCCTTGCGCCTCATCGGGCGGCGCGCCGCGGTGGCCCTGCGCGAGCCGTCGCTCGGGCCGTCTCTGGGGCAGAAGGGCGGGGGCACCGGCGGCGGCCGGGCCCAGCTCGTGCCCGCCGACCGCATCAACCTGCACTTCACGGGCGACATCCACGCTGTCACCAGCGCCAACAACCTCCTCGCGGCCGTGGTGGACAACCACCTCCACCACGGCAACGCCCTGCGCCTCGACCCGCGGCAGATCCTCGTTCGCCGCGCCATCGACATGGACGACCGCGCCCTGCGCCGGGTGGTCGTGGGCCTGGGAGGGCGGACCGGGGGCGTGCCGCGGGAGGAGGAGTTCGTCATCACCGCCGCCTCCGAGGTGATGGCCATCCTCGCCCTCGCCTCCGACCTCGAGGACCTCGAGGCCCGCCTGGGCCGCATCGTGGTCGGATTCACCCCCGACGCCGGCCCCGTGCGGGCTGCCGACCTGGGGGCCGACGGTCCCATGGCCGCCCTTCTCTCCGATGCCCTGCGCCCCAACCTGGTGCGCACGCTCGAGGGCACGCCGGCCTTCGTCCACGCCGGGCCGTTTGCCAACATCGCCCACGGGACGAGCAGCATCCTGGCCACGCGCTTCGCCCTCGCCCACAGCGAGGTGGTGGTGACGGAGGCCGGCTTCGGCGCCGACCTGGGGGCGGAGAAGTTCGTCGACCTGGTCGCGCCTGTGGGCGGCTTCGCCCCCAACGCGGTCGTCCTCGTGGCCACGGTGCGCGCCCTCATGCACCACGGCGGGGCGGACGCCGCCCGGGGCGAGCGCGACGCCGCCGCCCTGGAGCGGGGCCTCGACCACCTCGACGCCCACCTCGCCCTCCTGGAGCGCGCGGGCCTTCGGGTCGTGGTGGCCGTCAACCGCTTCCCCGACGACAGCGAGGGGGAACTCGCCCGCGTCGCCGCCCACTGCCGCGACCGCGCCGTCCGGTGCGCCGTGAGCGACGCCTACCAGCGCGGGGGCGAAGGCGCGCGCGAGCTGGCCGAGCGCGTGGACGAGGTCCTGGCCGAGGCCGCGCGGGACCACCGCCCGCCCCGTCCCTTCTACGCCCCCGGCACGCCCACGTCCGAGGCCCTCGAGCGCGTGGCGCGCGGCGTCTACGGCGCCGCCGGCGTCGTGTACGAGCGGGCGGCCGAGGCCTCCCTGCGCCGCTACGCCCGCTGGGGATACGACCGCCTGCCGGTGTGCGTGGCCAAAACCCAGTACTCGCTCACCGACGACCCCGCCGTGCGCGGCGTGCCCGACCGCCCCTGGTCGCTGCACGTGCGCGAGGCGCGCCTGAGCGCCGGGGCGGGGTTCATCGTCGCCCTCACGGGGGAGATCCTCACCATGCCCGGCCTGCCGCGCGACCCCCAAGCCCTCCACATCCGCGTCCAGCCCTCCGGCGAGGTGGTCGGCATCCGCTGACGCACGCTCGCACCCGCCTGCGGGGCATCCTAAGGGCGGGGGGTGGAAGCGTGCGCAGCCTGTGGCGCGGCGTCCTCTCCTTCGGACTGGTAAGCGTCCCCGTGCGCCTGTACGCGGCCACCGAGTCACGCGACGTGCGCCTCAGGTACCTGCACGCGCCGTGCGCCGCTCCCGTACAGTACCGCAAGACGTGCAGCCGGTGCGGGCGGGAGGTGGGGCCCGATGAGTTGGCCCTAGGGTACGAGTCCGCCCCCGACACGTTCGTCCTCCTGGAGGAGGAGGAGCTGTCCGGACTGCCGACCGGGCCGGAGCACGCGGTGGAGATCGAGCGTTTCGTCCCGCTCCACAGCGTCGACCCCATCTTCCTGGCCAAGGCGTACTACCTGGAACCCCTGCCGGGGGGCCACAAGGCGTACCAGCTCCTGCACCGGGCCATGACCGAGGAGGGGCGCGCGGCGGTGGTGCGCATCTCGCTGCGGCGGCGGGAACGCTGGGCCTTGGTGCGGGCGGGCGAGGCGTCCGTGCTCCACCTGGAGACGTTGCTCGACGCCGACGAGGTGCGGCCTGCGGCGGACATCCAGGTGGGCGAACCCGTCGCCCTGCGCCCGGGAGAGCTGGAGCTGGCGCGCGACCTGGTGCGCGCCCTGGCCGCGCCCTTCCGGCCCGAGACCCAGCCCGACCGCTACCGCGCCGCCCTTGCCGCCCTCATCGAACGCAAGGTGGCGGCGGGAAAGGCGGTGGAGAGCCGCCCGCCGGCCGAGGCCGGGCGCGTGGTCGACCTCATGGAGGCGCTGAGGGCGTCGGTACGGCGGGCGACGGCCGAGGGGCCCGGGGAGCCGGAGCCCGAGGGGGAGCCGGTCGCCGCATCCCCGCCTGGGGGGAGGGGCCGTCACCATGCCGACGACGCCCCGCCGGCCCCTCGCACCCATGCTGGCGCGCGAGGCGGTCGAGGCGTTTGACGACCCGGGGTTCCTGTTCGAGATCAAGTGGGACGGCTATCGGGCCCTGGCCGAACGTGCTCCCGACGGTCGCCTGCATCTGTGGAGCCGCACCGGGCGCGACCTCTCCCCTCGCTTCCCCGCCCTGGCCGAGGCGTTGCGCCAGGAGATCGTCCACCCCTGCCTTCTGGACGGCGAGATCGTCGCCCTGGCCGAGGGCGCGAGCGACATCCGCCGCCTGCAACGGCGCCAGGAGCCGATCGTCTACGTCGTCTTCGACCTGTTGCGCTGGCGGACGGAGGATCTCTTGCCGCTCCCGCTGCGCGAACGCCGCGCCCGCCTCGCCGACCGGGTGGGGGGGAGCGACCGGCTCGTCCGCTCCGAGGGCGTGGTGGGCGCGGGCGTGTCCTACTTCCGCGCCGTCCGCGCCGCCGGCCTGGAGGGGATGATGGCCAAGGCGCTCCGCAGCCCCTACCTTCCCGGGGTGCGGTCCGACGCCTGGCGCAAGGTCCTCAACCTGCGCGAGGGGACATTCGCCGTGGTGGCGGCGGAGCCCGGTCCGGCCGACGGCGTGGCCGCCGTCTGGGTGGCCGACGTGGACGGACGGCCGGTGGCCCGGATCGCCGGCCTGCCGCCCGCGGCAGCGCGGCGCGTGCGCGCCCGTGCCGCGGGCCATGTCCTCGCCCCTGGCGGCAGCAGGCGACCGGCGCTGGCCGTCGCCCCCGGCCTCTCCTGCCGCGTGCGCTACCGCTCCGTCCTCCCCGGCGGCAAGCTTCGCCACCCCTTGTTCGCCGGCCTGGTGGCCGAGGGGGAGGACGGGGTCTAGGATGGACGCGGCCCAAGCGGTGGAGTGGGCCCAGGCGCGGGCCGAGGCCCTGGTCGGCGCTCTCGCGGGGCGCGACCGCGCCGTACTCGAGGTGGACGGGCGAGAGGTGCGCCTCACCCACCTGGGCCGTTCCCTCTTCCCCGCCGGGGAGACCAAGCTCGACCTCCTGCGCTACCTCCTGTCCGTGGCCCCCGTCCTCCTGTCCCACCTGGCCGACCGCCCGCTCACGCTCGTGCGCTCCCCGGACGGTACGCCGTCCACCGCCTTCTTTCAGAAGAACCCGCCCCCGGGTGCCCCGACGTGGCTGGCCACGGCGGCGGTCGAAGGGGGCCGCCAGCTCCTCGCCCGCACGTCGGCCGATCTCGCCCTGTTCGCCCAGTGGGCCGCGGTCGAGCTCCACGTACCCCCCGCCCGCCTGCGGCAGGGCGACCTCGTCCCGGACCAGCTGGTCGTCGACCTCGATCCCATGCCGCCGGCCGCCTGGCCGGAGGTGCGGCGGGCGGCGCGCGGCGTGCGCCGCCTCATGGAGGCGGCGGGTGTGCGTTCCTTCCCCAAGCTGAGCGGCGCCACCGGCCTGCACGTCTACGTGCCCGTGGTCGCCGGCCCCGCGGACCCGCCCACCGCCCGCGTCGCCGCGGGCCTGGGGAGGCTTTTGGCCGCGGCCGCCCCCGATCTGTATACGGTCGTTCGGGCGGTCGCCCGCCGCCGCGGAGTCTACGTGGACGCGGGGCAGAACGGCCGCGGCCGCACCCTCGCGGCGCCCTACAGCGTGCGCCTCGGCGACGCCCCGCGCGTCTCCACCCCCCTCGACTGGGACGAGGTGGACGAGGCCCACCCCGACGCCCACACCATCCACACGGTGCCCGAGCGCCTGGTGCGGCGCGGCGACCTGTTCGCAGCCGCCCTCGGCCCGCCCCAGCCGCTGGCCGCCCTGGCGGAGCTGGCCGCGCCCTGGCTGGACCGGCGGTGAGGCGCCCGCGCCGCCTTGCGGCGGTGTAGACTCAGGCCAAGGCGGCGTTCCCCGCCCGCCCGAGTCGAGCCTGGACATGGGGGATGGGCATGGCCCGCATCCGACGCATCTTCCTGTATCCCGAGGCTTCGCAGGTGCTCGCCACCCTGCTGCCGGAATTGGACTCCCACATCCTCGCCCCGCACCAGCTCTTGGCCGTCACGTTCCCCACCGACGAGGTGGAGGAGTCGGGCTTCGGCCTGTGGGTGCCGGCGCCGGAGATGCAGAGCCGCCACGGCGCCGGCCGCGCCGAGGGCGGGCGCGTGCTTCTCCCCTGGCGCTTTGTGGCCACGATGTACGAGTACGACGACCCCGATGTGACCACGGACCGCCACCACCCGATCGGCTTCAGCCGGGCGGAGCGCGTCGGTTAAGTCTCCTCGGCCGGTCGCCCGGCGGAGGGGAGCCGCCCCGTGCGGAGGTGGTCGGTTGTCCGCCCGCGTCGATCCGCCCGTCTCCCAGGAGGCGCCCGAGCGCGGCCGCGTGCTCCTGCGCGACGGCCGCGCCGCCGCCCTTGCGCCCCTGGGCGGCGCTGACCTGGCATCCCTGGAGCGCCTGCTCGCCCGCCTCGCCTCCCCCGAGCTGGCCGCCCGCCTGCGCTCGCTCGCGCCGAAGACGCCGTCCGGCGCCCCGGCCTTCGACCCGGCCACGCGCGTCACCCTGGGCGTCTGGGGCGGCAGCGGCCCCGACCGCTCCCTCCTCGCCGTGGGCGGCTACGCGCGGCAGGAGAACGGCCCTCGGGCCGAGGTCGCCCTGGCCGTGGATGACGCCGTTCGCGGCCTGGGGCTGGGAACGCTCCTGCTGGAACGCCTCACCTGGATCGCCTCCGGTGCCGGCATCGACCGCCTGTGGGCCTGGATCGGCCCGGGCGGCGAGGCGGTCCGCGCCGTCGTGCGGGAGAGCGGCCTTCCCTTCACCGAGCGTCCGGCCGGGGCGGGCGTCGAGGTGGAGATCCTCACCGCCCCCACGGACGAGGGCGTGCGCCGCGCCGAGGAGCGCGACCGCGTCGCCACCGTGGCCTCCCTCGTGCCGCTCTTGCGCCCCCGCCGGGTGGCGGTGGTGGGCGCCTCCGAGCGGCCGGGAGGCATCGGGCGCCGCCTGCTCGACAACGTCCTGGCGCACGGCTTCCGAGGAGAGGTGTGGCCGGTCCACCCCCACGCCGAACGCATCGCCGGCTGCCGGGCCTACCCCTCGTTCGACGCGCTGCCGGCCGCCCCCGACCTCGTCGTGGTGGCGGTACCGGCATCGGCCGTCGAGACGGTGGTGGACGAGGCCGGCCGGGCGGGGGCGCGGGCCTTGGTGGTGATCACGGCCGGCTACGCCGAGGTGGGCCCGGCCGGGCGCGAACGTCAGCGCGCCCTCCTGGAGCGGGCCCGCGGCTGGGGCATGCGCCTTCTCGGCCCCAACTGCCTGGGGGTGATCAACACCGCGCCCGACGTGCGCTTGGACGCCGTCTTCGCCCCCGTGGACCCCGCGCCCGGGCCGGTGGCCGTGGGCTCGCAGAGCGGCGCGCTGGGGGCGGCGCTGCTCGACTACGCGCGCGAGCAGGGCATCGGCGTCTCCTCGTTCGTCAGCCTGGGCAACAAGGCGGACGTGTCGGGCAACGACCTGCTCCAGTACTGGGAGGCCGACCCGGATACGCGGGTCATCGTCCTCTACCTGGAGTCGTTCGGCAATCCGCGCCGCTTCGGGCGCCTGGCGCGGCGGGTGGGAAGGGCCAAGCCCGTCCTGGTCGTCAAGGCGGGGCGCAGCCCGGCCGGGTCGCGCGCGGCAGGCTCCCATACCGCCGCCCTGGCGGCGAGCGAGACCGCCGTCGACGCCCTGTTCCGACAGGCCGGTGTGGTGCGCGCGGACACCCTGGAGGAGCTGTTCGACGTGGCCGCCCTGCTCGGGCGCCAGCCCCTTCCCCCGGGGCCCCGCGTGGCGGTGGTGACCAACGCCGGCGGCCCGGCCATCCTGGCCGCGGACGCCCTGGCCGCCGCCGGCCTGGAGCTCGCTCCCCCGGACGAGGCCACGACCGCTGCCTTGCGATCCCTCTTGCCGCCCGAGGCGAGCACGCTCAACCCGGTGGACATGATCGCCTCCGCGTCCGCCTCCACGTACGCCGCGGTGGTTCGCACCCTGCGGGACGCCGGGGCCTGCGACGCCGCGCTGGCCATCTTCGTGCCGGCGGGCGGGGCGAGCGCGGCCGAGGTGTACGCCGCCCTCGAGGAGGTAGCCCAAGACGCCCCCGTCCCGGGCGCCTCCCCCATTCCTCTCCTCGCCTGCTTCATGCAGACCGAGCCGCCGCCCCGGGGGAGCATCCCCGTCTACCGCTTCCCGGAGTCGGCTGCCCGAGCCCTGGGCGCGGCCTGGCGGTACGCTCGCTGGCGCCGGGAGCCGCCGGGCGAGCTCGTCGACCTGGTCGGGACCGACATCGCGCGCGGCCGCTCCCTGTGCCGGCAGGCGCTCGCGGCCGGGCGCCACTGGCTCGACCCCGCCGCCTGCCAGGACCTGTTGGAGGCGTTCGGCATCCGCGCCCTTCCCCTGCGCACGGCGCCGGACGTGGACGGCGCGGTCGAGGCGGCTCGCGCCGTCGGCTACCCGGTGGCGGTGAAGATGGTCTCCGACACGCTGGTGCACAAGACGGAGTGGGGGGGTGTCCGCCTGGGCCTCACCGGCGATGACGCCGTACGCGCCGCCTGCCAGGGGATCGCCGACGCCTTGGCGGCGGCGGGACGCGCGGGCGATCTCAGGGGGTTCGCCGTCCAGGCCATGGCCCCGCCCGGAATGGAGCTCATGGCGGGAAGCGTCGCCGACCCCCTCTTCGGTCCCCTGGTGGCCTTCGGCCTGGGCGGGGTGGACGTGGAGGCCGCGGCGGACGTGGTCTTCCGCATCGCCCCCCTCACCGACCGCGACGCCCGCGCCATGGTGGAGGGCATCCGCGCCCGCCGCCGCCTGGACGGGACGCGGGGCCGTCCGGGTGTGGACCGCGACGGCCTGGTCGACCTCCTCCTGCGGCTGTCGCGCCTGGTGGAGGAGCTCCCCGAGGTGGCGGAGGTCGATCTCAACCCGGTGGTGGCCGGTCCGCCCGGAAACGGGGTGTGGGTGGTCGACGCTCGCGTGCGGGTGGGGATGCCGGCGCCTACAGGGGAAGCCCGTAGCGCGCCTTGATGCCGGCGAGGAGGGCGCCGTACACCAGGGCGGGCAGCATGTTGGCCACCCTCAGGCGCGTCCCGAGCAGCACGTTGAGCCCGATGCCGACCACGAGGAGGCCCCCGGGGCGCGTCATGCCGTCGACGACCGGGGCCGACAGGACGGAGGCGAGGGCCGAGGCCCCCAGGGCGATGCCGCCCTCGTAGAGCCACACGGGCACGGCCGCAACCACCACCCCCCAACCGAAGCTGGAGGCGAGGAAGAGGGCGGTCACCCCGTCCAGCAGGCTCTTGGCGAACAAGAGGCCTCCCTGGCCCCGGAGGCCGCTGTCCAGCGCGCCCACCACGGCCATGGGTCCGACGCAGAAGATGAGGGTGGCCAGGACTAGCCCCTGCACGAACCCTCCCCCACCCCCCACGCGCTCCCGCAGGCGCTCCGCCCCCCGCTCCATGCGTTCCTCCAAGGCGAGGAGGTGCCCCGTCGCCCCGCCCAGCACCATGGAGGCTACCAGGAGAAGCGGGTCCGGCCCGCGCCCGGCGAGCACCATGTCCAGGCCGATCGCCACCACGGCCAGGGCCACGGCTTGCAACACGGCCTCGCGGGCGGCGTCGGACAGGCCGCGCAGGCCCAGGGCGCCTACACCCGCCCCCGCCACCACCGCCAGGCCGTTGACGGCCGGCGCCACCTCCCCCGACCAGGGCGCCACGGCGGTCAGTGCCGCCCCTCGGCGGCGGGCGGCCAGCGCCCCGCCACCGGCACGTGGACCACGCCCTCCCGCCCCGCCCGCCGCACCTGGGTGGCGAGGCGAGCCAAGGGAAGCGAGCCGCGCTGGGTGAGGGCGGCGAGGACCATGGCCAGGTTGAGGCCGGCCACCACCTCCACCGGCCAACGCGCCTCCGCCGCCGCGGCCGCCGCCGCCTCCTCGGGGCTGCCGCCGTACAGGTCGACGAGGACCAGCACCCCCGCCGGGCCCGCCACCTCGGCCACGGCGCGGGCCACGTCGGCGCGAAGGGCGGCGGGCGGCGTGTCGGGCCCGAGTTCCACGGCGCGTACCGCCTCCTGGGGCCCCAAGAGCATCTCGGCGGCACGCCGGTGGGACGCTGCCAGATCCCCGTGGCTCACCAGCACAAGGCCGATCACGGCCCCACCTCCCCACCGTAACGCTCACCGGCGAACCGTAGCCGACGCCGGTGCAGTCGACGACGCCACGCCCTACGGCGCCGGCCCCAGCTGGGAGATGGCCCAGTCGGGGGTGCCCACGCCGCCGCTCTGGTCCTGGACGGCGACGGTGCCGCTCGTCGTCTCCACCCGCCCCCCGGCCAGCGTGAAGGCGACGGTGACCCGGAACAGGCGCGTGAAGTTGCCGGCCCCCTCGAACCCCAGGGCGACAAGGTGCACCCCCCGCACGGCGGCGTAGGTGCGGGCGAAGGCATCGGGGGTGACCTGGGAGGTGAGCGACGGCGCCAGGAGGGCGTAGGCCGCCGCCGTCCGACCCTCGGCCAGGTCGGCGTAGAACTCGACGACCGTGGCGGCGCCCGGGTAGGTGGAGACGGAGGGCGGGGGCGGCGCGGTCCCGCTTCCCGTCTGCCCACCGCCCGCCCCGCCCGCGCCCCCGGCGGGAGGCGTAGAACCGCCGCTGCCGCCGGACGGCCCCGGGGAGGGGGTGGAGGCGCCGCCCGCCTTGCCTCCCCCCGCCTTGCCCCGCTGCCCCCCTGCCACCGCGGGCGCGCCGCCCCCGGCCCGCGGCCGCGGCGCCGGCGGGCGGCGGGAGGGCACGGCCACCGGGGCCGCCGCCAGGCCCAGCGCGCGCTCCACCCGGTGGCGCATGACGACGGTGGCCAAGAGCGCCAGCGCGACCAGAAGGACGAACAGCCGCCGCCACCGCACCTCGTAGCGCCTCCGCCTGTGCCTCAACTGCCGCCCCCCTGGGGAACCGGCTGACCCCACACCAGGGCGGCCCAGGCCCGCCACTCGGCGGCCGTGGCCGTACCCCAGCGGTAGAGGGAGAAGCCGATGGCGCCGTCGTCCTCCGCCGCGGCGAACGCCGCCAGGATCTCGGCCGGCGTGGGGTTGTTGGGACCCGTGCCCGACTGGGTGAACATGTCGTACGCCTCCCCGATGGGGGCGATGGGCAGGGCGGGGTTGCCGTCCAGCCGGCGGATCTCGTCGATCGACTCCCGGATGTAACTGTACACGTACGAAGCCGTGTACGCCTTCGGCATCGAATGCCAGTAGTCCATGGGGGCGATGACGTCCACGTCCTTGGCCAGGGCGGCGTATGGGTAGGCGGAGTGGAACATCGGGGGGAAGGTGACGCCCACGAACAGCTCGCCCGGCAGGGCCTGGCGCACCGCGTCGGCGTAGGCGGTGACCGCCTGGGAGGTGATGACGTCCTCGATGTCGGCGGCCACGCCGTCCACGCGGTCGCCGGTGGGCGAGGTGTACTGGGCCACGCGCACGGTCATGGCGGCGTCCTGGGCGGGATGGACGAGGGCCGTGTACACCCAGGCCACGACGGCGATGTGCGCGGCGTGCGCCAGGGGCAAGAGCGCGTCCAGGGCGTCGGTGCCGTAGAAGCCGTCGTGCGTGGTGGCCACCTCAAGGTACAGGTGGTCGATGTGGTCGGCGACGCAGGTGGAGACGATGGAAGCCGCACCCACGTTGTGCCAGTCGGCCCACATGAGCCACATGCCCTTGCCGGCCACAAGGGAGGCGCGGGTGCGTTCCACCGTCAGCTGGAGCGCCGCCGGTCTCAGGCCGGGGGACAAGGCCGTGACGACAACCGTCCCCGGCTCCTGGGCGGTGAAGCGGGCCACAGCGCCGGGCGCCTGGCCCGACAGGACGGAGAGCGAACCGGCGCCCGCAGGGCGCAGGGCGACGGTCACGGGCACCGCCGCGCCCGCCGGCTCCAGGTTGCCATAGGCGTCGGCGACCGTGACCGACAGGGTGACGCTCTGGCCTGGCAGGAGAAGGGAGGTCGGCGCTGCCGACAAGGCGAGGGCGGCCGGCGCCGCCGGCTGCACGGTGAGGGTGGTGTGCGCCGGCGCCTGGCCCGGGATGGTGGCCGTGAGCGCGTAGGTCCCGGCCGCGTCCTCGGTGAGGGGGAAGGTCGCCACCCCTGCCGCGTCGGCCGCCGTCAGGGTCTGGGTCGCCCCGCCCCCGACGGGGGCCACGGCGAGGGTGACGGGCACGCCGTTGGACGCGCTGTCGGGAGCTCCCCCCGCCGGCCCCACGTCGACCGTGACGTCGACCGTCTGCCCGGCGGTGGCGGAGTACGGAGCGGCGGCGAAGGACGGCACGTCCTGAGGGAGGGCGGAGACCACCTGCAGGGTGATCTGGGCCGGCGGCAGGCCGGGGCTGGCGGCGATGACCACGGCCGTGGCGCCGGCCGCGGTCGGGGCGGTGTACTCGGCCACCACGCCGCTGTCCGTCACGGTAGCGGCGACGCCGGACAGCTGGCCCGGCGACATGGCACCCAGCCCCACCTGGAGCGGGAGCGTGCCCACGGTGGGCTCGCCGCCGGCGTCCACCACCGTGGCCGTGATCGGCACCGTGCTGCCTGCCAGGACGTAGGGCGAGGGGGCGGAGAGCACCAAACCCGCCGGCGGCGCGGGCGCGACGGTGAGGGTGGCCTGCGCCCCCGAAAGGCCCTGGGCGGTCGCCGTCAGGCTGTACGTGCCCGGCAGGCCCGCCGTCCACGTGAAGGTGGCCACCCCGCCCTGATCGGCGGCGGTGAGGACCACCGGTGCGGGCGGGGACGCGGCGGCGGTGGGGAGGGCGCTTTTCGTCTGCGTCAGGGTGAGGGTGAGCGTGCGCCCCGCATCGCCCGTCACCGTGGCGCCGGTGGCGTCCTCGACCGCCACCGTCAGCGTGACGGCCGCCCCCTCCTGAGGCGACGCCGGCGTGATCGCGGTGACCGCCAGACGGCTCGCGCCGCCGGACGCGGCGGACACCGCCGTGGTGGCGCTCGCCCCGCTCAGGCCCTGGGAGCTGGCGCTGAAGGTGTAGGTGCCCGGCGCCGTGGGCGTGTAGGAGAAGACGGCGACGCCGCCCGCATCCACCGCGGTCAGGGTGGTGGTACCGCCCGGACCGGTGACGGCGAGGGCGATGGTGCGGCCGGCGTCGGCGGCGTCGACGCCGCCGGGGCCGTCGGCCGTCACCCGGACGGTCAGGGGCTGGCCCACCATGGCGGAGGCGGGGGCGCGGACGCTCAGGCCCACGGGCGGGGGCGGGGGAGGCGGCACCACGGCGACGCGGGCGGTGGCATGCGCCCCCGACAGGGGAGCGGCGGCCGTCACCGCGGCCGTACCGGCAGAGGCGGCGAGGAACACCCCGGACGCGCTTACCGTGCCCCCCGTGGCCGACCACACCAGGGCGCTGGGCACCTGGCGGCCGGCGGCATCCAGGGCGCGGGCCGTGAAGGCGACCGCCACCCCGACCTGGACCGGGGTGCGGGCGGGCGTCGGCACGGTGACCGTGCGCACGACGCGCGACGCCTCCCGCCCCAGGGCCGCCTCCGACAGAGCCGTCGCGCCCACCAGGGCGTAGGCGGCCTGGGCACGGGTGACGATGGCGGCGGGGGCGAAGCGCCCGGGGGGAAGATCGCCCAGACCCAGGCCCAGGTGCCCGAACAGGGTGACGGCGCCGCGTTCCGCCGGCGGGAGCGCCCCCTCATCGGCAAAGGTGGGCGCAAGGGCGGCCTCGTCCGCGGCCACCGTCCCGAGGCCCAGAGCAACGTCGATCGCCTCGGCAAGCTGGGCGTGGTCGACGCGGGCGTCGGGGGCGTAGGCGCCCAGGGCGGCGCGCACCAGGGAGGCCCCGCCCGCGTCGCCCACCCCCTTCCACACCCCCAGCGCGTGCGCCAGACCGGCCTCGTGGAGGGGTGCGGCAGGCGACCACTCGCTCCCCGCAAGGGGCGGCATGAGGCCGCGCGCCGCCGCCTGGCGCACCGCCGCCGCCTCCCACGCCGTGGCCGGCACGTCGGGGAAGGGCCCGACGGCGGACCCGGCGGCGCGCGGCCAGGGGGCGGCGGGCCCGGCGCGCACGGCGACGCGCCAGGTGGCCTGGGCGCCGCCCGCCAGGGCCCTGGCCGTCACCTCCCCCCACCCCGGGGCCACGGCCACGAGCACGGTCGAACCGTCTACGGCCACCGCCCCCGTCGCCCGCCATACCACGCCCACCGGCAGAGGGCGGCCAGCGCGATCCACCACCACCGCGTGCAGGGCCACGCGCTGCCCGCGCACGAGCGCGGTGGGCACGCCCCCCGCCCGTACGCCGGCCACCGCGGGGGCCAGGGCGGCGGCCACCGCCGCCCGCGTCAGGTGGGCCGCCCCCACCAGCACCCAAGCCGCCTGGTCGCGCTCCACGCCGCCCGCCGGCTGGAAGGTGCCGGCCCACGTGTTGCCCCACGTGAGCCCCAGGCGGGCCATGAGGGTGGCGGCGCCGGACGCCCAACGGGGGATGGCGCGGGAGTCGGGCCAGGCGGCGCCGACCGAAGCGAAGTCGGCCGCCGCGCCCCCGAGCCCCAGGGCGTCGACGAGAGCCAAGGCGAACACGGCGTGGGTCACGGTCCCCTGGGGCGCGTAGGCGGCCCCGGCCACCCGTTCCGCCCCCGCCACGAGGGCGAGCGCGGCCCCGGGCCCCGGACCGCCCGGAAGGCGGGAGAGGGCATGGACGAGGTCGGCCTCCGTCACCGCCCACGTGGGCCGGAAGTCGCGGCCGTAAGGGGAGAGGAACCCCGCCCGCACGGCGGCGACGACGCGCCCCGCGTCCCAGAAGTCCGCCGGCACGTCGGCGTACGGGGGGCGGGGGGCCGGGGCCGAGGCGCCGAGGGCTGGAAGCGGCAGGAGGAGGGCGGCCAGGGCGGCGGCGAGGAGGCGCCAAACGACCCGGCCTCGCCCCCTCTGCCGCCGATGCGCCACCGCTCGCCACCTCCCAACCGCCGCCCGCAAGCACGGTTGGCGGCGGCTGGTCCTCCCGTTCGACAGGTGTCGGAGGCTTCCTCCCCAGGAAGGCGGCGCCGGTGGCGCCAGATATCGCCAGGACGGGTCAAGGGTCGAGCTCCACCCGCTCCTCCCCCTCGGCCCCCAACCAGGCGTCGAACCGGCGCCTTAACTCGGCCGCGGTGCCGCCCCCGGCGGCGGCGAGGGTGCGGGAGAGGGCGCTCAGGCTGCGGCGCCGCACGGGCGTGGGGGCCGGGGGCGAGGGGACGGGTCCCTCCCCCTCCCCGGCCGCCGCGGCCAGCGACCGCAGGAGGTCGGCATAGGCGGCGATCCCCTCCGTGAGCGGCGGGTCGCCCAGGCGGTAGCCGCAGGGGCAGACGGGTTCCACCTCCAGGGCGCGCGCCGGGTTGAGGGTGCAGCGGCGCCGAAGGACGGCGGCGCGGGCCTCGCGCGCGCGCGCGTCCGCCGCCGCGGCCGGCCACCGCCGCTCCAGGGCGGCCAGGGCGCCGGTCGGGTCTTCGCCCAGGGCACGGCGGTGGGCGGCCGCGTACCGCTCCCGGTAGCGTTCGACGAAGCGGCCGTACGCGGCCAGCCAGGCCTCCCGCGCCCCCACCTCGAGGAGGCCCGGGGCGGCGGTGAGGGAGGCGACCAGGTCGCGCCGCTCCTGCGCCAAGGCGGCGCCCTCCGGTCCCGCCGCCTCCAGCCCGTCCAAGGCGGGGTGCACGAGGTAGCGGTGGGCCTCCAGCAGAGCGCGCACCTCCCGCCGCACGAAGGCGGACCAGGCGTCGGAACGCGCGACCGCCGCCGCCCCTTCCGGACCGAGCTCCTCCGCCGCCCGCTCCAGCCGCGCCAGCCCCTCCGCCGGCGCGAGCGACACCTGCACCGCCGCCGCCAAGCGGCCGGCCGCGGCCAGATCGAAAGCCGCCTGCTCGAGGTGCCAGCGCGCCAGCACGGGATGGCGGGCGAGCTCCCTCAGCGCCTCCGACTCGGCGGCCGGGTCGCCCCGCTCCGCCTTCCACTTCACGCACCGCGCCCACAGCTCGCGTTCCTTGGCGGGAAGGTAGGGGCCGTCCGCCGCCTCCGCCAGGAACGGCAGGCGGGACAGCGCCTCGGGCACGGCGCGGCGGTCGCCGGCGCGGCCCGGGCGCAGGGCATCGAGCCGTTCCACCGCCTCCGGCCCCGTGAGGCGGGCGAGCGGCACCCTCCGTCCCCCCGCCGCCGGCACCGCCAAGCCGGCGAACACGGCGGCCGCCACGGTGAGGCGTACGGCGCGTGCGTCGAGCCCCAGCCGCCCCTTGGCCAGGGCGCGCCGTACCTCGGCCATGGGGACCTCCTGCCCCCCCTCCGCCCCGTCTGCCCCGGCCGCCCGCGCCGCAAGCACGCCGGCCAAAGCGGCCAGGGCGGGGGAGCGCGCCGGGTCGGTGACGAGGCGGAAGGCTCGCCCGCGCCGCTCGGCCAAGCCCAGGGGAACGAGCACCCCGTCCAGGAGGGCGAGGGCCGGGGCCGGGGTGGCCGCCCCCGAACCGGCCTCCCCCTGAGGGAAGAAGGCGGCGTAGAGCGCCTCCTCCCCCGCCTCGGCGACCGCCTCCCCCCTGGGCATGACCATTCGGTGGTCGGGATGGCGTAGGGAGAGGGCGGTCGAGACCAGGCGTTCGAGAACGGCGGGGAAGGCAAGGACGCGCAACGCCTCGAGCCTCCCCAGGGTGTCGCCTTGCCCCAGGATTGCCTCGCCCCCGTACATGGCGTCCAGGACGAGGCGCCCGGCGGTGGGGAGGACGAGGCGCTTCTCCTCCCGCACCACCTCGAGCGCGCGGCCGGAGCGCTCGTCCGCCACCCCCTCCAGCTCCCGCTCCAGGGCCAAAAGGGCGTCGAGGCGCCGGAGCGACCCGAGGTCGGCGACCGGAGCGGGAAGCCACCAGACGAGCGCCTCCGCCCCCTCCCGGCCGCGCGCCGCGGGTAGGAGCACCTCGTCCAGGCGGCGGCGGGCACGCGCCGCCCCCTCGGGGCCGCGAGGCGCCGCCAGGGCGAGGACGAAGTCCATGCCGGGGCGGGCGAGCTCGGCCAGCCAGGCGTCCACGTCGGCCGGCTCCAGGTCCTCCAGGTCGCCGTACCACACGCTCCCCCGCCGCTCGCTGCGCTCCCACGTGAGGACGCGGACGCCCTCCCGCTCCCGCCGGAGGGTGGCCAGGGGCAACGACGGGTCGTCCCCCAGCGCCGCCAGGACGCCTTCGAGGACGCGGTTCTCCTCGTCCGGCCCCCCGCCCGCCGCAAGCGCCGCCAGCCGCCTCTCCACCACCAGGGCCGCGTCCGCCTCGGCGTCCACCCGGTAGCGGGCCGCGCCCTTCGGCCCCGCTTCCCGCACCACGTAGGCGCCCAACTCGGTCATGCGCTCCAGCGTCGCCGCCACCTCGAGCCGGCCCAGGCCCGGGTCGACGGCGCTGCCGGTCACGGCCAGCGCCCGCGCCACCTCGTCCGCCGTCCGCGCCCGCGGCCGCACGCCCGCCGCCTCCACGCACAGGTAACGGGCGACCCGTTGTGCGAGCGCGCCGTCGGGGCCGAACAGGCGCTCCCCCTCCAACCGGTACAGGGCGTCCACACGCTCCACCAGCGGCGCCGTCTCCGGTGTCTCCAGGAGGCGGAGGGAGAAGTGCCCGAACAGGGCGTCGGGGGTGAGCAGGTGGTCGGCCGGGGCTTCGAGCAGCGGCTCGACGCCCAGGTCGGGGTCGCCCACGAGGTGGCGGTAGACGAAGTCCAGGGCGCCGCGCGTCGCCGACAGGTGGTGGCGCATGGCGTCCAGGTGCTCGAAGGTGGGCGGGTAGACGGGGTAGAGGCGGTCGAAGCGTTCGGGCGCGCACGGCAGGCCCACCGCCTCGGCCAGGCGCGAGCGCACGGCGGCGATCGCCTCCTGAGCCCCCGGGCGGTGCCGGAGGAGGCGGTGGGCCACCACCTCCTCGAGGTGGGCGCCGCCCAGCCGCAGGGTGACGAAGCGGTCGCGCAGGCGCTGCGCCACCTCAGGGTCGGGCCGGGCCGCCGCCTCGATGCTCTCCTGCATCGTGGCCACGAGGCATAGGGGGATGTCGCGCACCTCCCCCAGGTACTGAAGGAGCCGCACGTCCTCGCGCAGGTCGGCCCGCGTGGGCTTGGCGCGCAAGAAGCTCGACAGCTCGTCCACCAGGAGGAGGAGGCCGCGGCGGCCCAGTCGCCGCGCCGCCTCGGCCGCCGCCTTCCAACGCTCCGGCCGGGTGGGGGCCTCGGCCAGGCCACCCGCCGCCCGCCCCACCGCCTCCAGGAGGATCTCCTCCAGCGGACGGGCCGCCGCCTGCTCCACGAGCGGGACGAGCACCGCCAGGGGCGGGGGCGAAGGCGGCGATCCGTCGCCGAACAGGGCACGCGCGGCGGGGTGGGGCGCCGGCGCGCCCGCCTCGGCCAAGACGGCCAGGAGGTGGCTCTTGCCGCTGCCGTATCCCCCGAGCACGAAGGCGCTGCCACCGCCCTGGCGAAGGCGGCGACCCACCGCGGCCAAGGCCCGCCGCGCCTCCTCGGTGGGAACGAAGGCCTCCAGGAGCTCCCGCCGGCGCCCGGCGTCGGCGTGCTCGCCCAGCCGCACCACCGTGTCGATGCGCGGCACCTCGACCAGGTCGCCCACCCGCACCGCCGCCATCCCCCGTCCCCTCCCCCTCAGCCCCCGCTCCGGTCGGAACCGCCGCCGCCCCGCCTCGCCCGCAGGCGGGCGATGGCGGCGTAAAGCCCCTTGGCCTGGGGGTGTTCGGCCAGAAGGGCGCGGAAGAAGGCCTCCCCCGCCTCCCGCTCGCCCGCCGCCAGGTAGTCGGCGACGAGCGCGTTGCGGGCGTAGACGTCGCCCGGTTCCCGCCGCAAGAGCGCCTCCAGCAGGGGGCGCGCCTCGCCCGCGCGCCCCAGGCGGCGCAGGACGAAGGCCAGTTGGCGCAAAGCGTAGGGATCGCCCGGGCGCTCGGCCAGATAGGCCCGGTACGCCTCCGCCGCCCCCGCCAGGTCGCCGCCGCTGCGCCTACGGTCTGCGGCGGCCAGGAGGATGGCGCGCCCCGCCTCGGGGTCGGTGCGGGCGCGCACCCGGGCCGCACCCATGAGCTCGGCCGCCGCCTCGGCGGCCGGCATCTCCCGCGTGCGCAAGGCGAGAAGGCGGGCACGGGCGTAGGCGGCGTCGGCGCCCCCGCCCGCCTGCGCCAGCTCCGACCAGAGGGCTTGCGCCCGGCCGAGGTCGCCGCGCGCCTCGGCCAGGAGGGCCTCCTCCCGGCGCACGGCGGGCGCAGGTCCGCCCTCCCCGGCGCGGGCGAGCTCCTGGGCCAGGGCCGCTTCCGCCCCCGCAAGGTCCCTCGCCTCCCGCAGGGCGCGCACCCAGAGGGCGGCGCGGCGGGCGGTGGGGGCACGGGCGTAGGCGCGGCCGAGGTGGCGGGCGGCCCGGTCCAGGCGGAGGCGCGCCATCTCCGCCTGGCCTAGGACGGTGTGGGCCGCAGCCTCGTCGCCGTCCAGGGAGAGGGCGGCCTGCGCCTCCCGCACGGCGGCGTCTCGGCGCCCCGCCGCCCACAGAAAGGCGGCGTGGGCGCCGCGCACCGCCGCCTCTTCGGGATGACGGGCGGCGAGGTCCGCCACCTCTGCCAGCGCCTCCTCGCGCTCACCCCGCCTGAAGCGGCCCCACGCCCGGCGCAGGCGGGCCTCCACCTCCCGCGCCATGCCGCGCCCCGCCCTCAGTACCCGGAGGCCTGACCGTCCTTGCGCGGATCGCTGCCGCCGGTCAGCACCCCCGTCTCCGGGTCGATGCGGATGGCCTGGTAGCCGCCGAACACCCCCGGCGCCTCGACGACGCGGTGGCCCCGCCGCGCCAGATCGCGCCGCACCTCGGCGCCGTAGCCGCTCTCCAGAGCCACGAATCCCCGGGCGGGGTCGTAGTAGGCGCGCGCCGCCTCCCCGGCCGCCTGGACGTCCAGGCCGGCGACCAGGTGGTGGAGGAGCACCTGGGCGTGGCCCTGGGCCTGCATGTCGCCCCCCATCACCCCGAACGAGAGGTACGGCCTGCCCTCGGCCAGCACCATGGCGGGGATGATGGTGTGGCGGGGGCGGCGGCCGGGTGCCAGGCGGTTGGGATGCCCCGGTTCGAGGGTGAAGCCGGCGCCCCGGTTCTGCAGCACGAGGCCCGTACCGCGCACCCCCACCCCCGATCCGAACCCCTCGTACAGGCTCTGGATGAAGGAGACGGCGTTTCGCGCCTCGTCCACCACCGTGAGGTACACCGTGTCGCCGTGCAGCGCCTCCATGGGGCCGGGCTCGGCCGCGCGGTCGAGGGCGATCTCCGACGCCCGCCGCGACAGGTAGGGGCTGGAGAGGAGGGTGTCGACCGGTACCCCCGCCTCGGGGTCGGCCAGGTAGCGCTGACGGTCGGCGAGGGCCACCTTGGTGGCCTCGAGCAGGGCGTGCAAGGCGTCGGCTTCGAACGCCAAAGGATGGTCGGGCGCACCGTGGCGGCTGAAGCCGAGCGCCTCCAACCCCATGTGCTCGAGGATGCCGAGGATCTCGAGGGCGAACATTCCCTGCCCGTTGGGGGGGAGCTCGCACACCTCGAAGCCGGCGAAGCGGAACCGGAGCGGGGCGACCCAGGCGCTTCGGTACGCCCTGAGGTCCGCCTCCGCCAACCAGCCGCCGCGGCGTTCGCACTCGGCGGCGATCGCCCGCCCCACCTCCCCTTCGTACAGGACGCGGGGGTCTTCCGCCACCGCCTCGAGGGTGCGGGCGAGGGCGGGGTTGGCGAACACCTCGCCCCGCCGCGGCGCCCTCCCGCCCGGCAGGAAGATGTGCGCGGCCTCGGGATCGCCCTGGAGTTTCGACGCCGTGCGCTGCCAGGCGGCGGCCGTCATGGCGGCCACCGGGAAGCCGTCGCGCGCGTAGCGGATGGCCGGCTCCAGGACGCGCCTGAGCGGTAGGACGCCGTATCGCTCGTGGAGCACACGCCATCCGTCGGCCGCGCCCGGGACGGTGACCGAGTGCAGGCCGGTCGAGGGCATGCGGCCGTAGCGCTCCGCCAGGGCGTCGGCGTCGGCGGCCGCGGGCGCCGGTCCGCTCGCGTTGACGCCGTAGAGGGTGTCGGTGGCGCGGTCGTACCCGAGGACGAAGGCGTCGCCCCCGAGGCCGGTGGACATGGGCTCGGTCACGCACAACACGGCGGCCGCGGCGATGGCGCCGTCGGCGGCGCTGCCGCCGGCGCGCAGGATCTCCAGTGCCGCCTGCGTGGCCAGGGGCTGGCTCGTGGCGGCCATGGCGCCGCGCGCCTCCACGGGACTGCGGCCCACCCCGATGGGGCCCCAAGGACGGTCGGCCATGCGTCTTCATCCTCCATACCCTGCCAGCCCGGAGACGGTCGCGCTCCCCGCCCGGGCGGGCGATCGCTTCGGCTATCCCGCGGGAGCGGTCGGCCCGCCCCTGGGCGTGCGCCCCTTCCCCGTCGCCCCGGGTGCGCGGTAGGCGCGCGCCAGGCCCGCCTGGCAGCGTGCGGCCCGGGGGGAAGACTCAGTCGACGACGTGCACCTCGTGCCCGAGGCGGCTCAGAGGGCGGCCACCGCCCGCCTCCACCACCACGATGTCCTCGATGCGCACGCCGAAGGCGCCCGGGATGTAGATCCCGGGCTCGATGGAGAAGGTCATGCCCTCCTCCAGCACGGTGCGGTCGCCCTCCTGCATGCTCGGCGGCTCGTGCCCCTCGAGGCCGATGCCGTGCCCGGTGCGGTGCACGAAGTAGGCGCCGTACCCGGCCTCCTCGATCACGCGCCGCGCGGCCCGGTCCACGTCCTCGGCCCGCGCCCCCGGCCGCACCGCCGCCAGGCCCGCCTCGGCGGCGCGCCGCACCGTGTCGTGCACCGCCCGGTAGCGGTCGTCGGGCCGGCCCACGAAGGCCATGCGGGTGAGGTCGCTCTGGTAGCCGCGGTGGTCGCAGCCGATGTCGAGGAAGACCGGCTCGCCCCGCTCGATCGGCCGCGCCCCCGCCGGATGATGGGGCTCGGCGCTGTTGGGCCCCGCCGCCACCAGGCTGAACTTGGCGGCGGCGCCGTGGCGGGCGAAGGTCTGGGCCACCGCCTGGGCCACGTCGCTCTCCCGCCGGCCGGGGGCGATGGCCGCCAGGCCCGCCTCCATGGCCTCGTCCGCCAGGGCGGCCGACGCCGCCAGGAGGGCGAGCTCCTCCGGATCCTTCCGCGCCCGTTCCGGCGCCACCACGTCCCGCGACAGGGCGGCCGGTGGCCACACCTCGACCCCGGCGCGCTGAAACGCCCCCACCAAGGCGAGGACGTGGTCGGCCCGCATGTCCGTGCCCAAGGCGAGGCGCACCGGACGGCGCCCCAGGCCGAGCAGGTCGACCGCCCGGTCCAGGGCGGCGTCGGGACCCTCGGCGTCCGCCCAGGGCAAGAGGGCCACGTCGAGGTCGCCCAGGTCCCGGCGCAGGCCCAACTCGTTCAAAGCCGGCACGGCGCACGCCAGACGCTCCTGCGTGACGAGGAGGACGGCCAGGCGCTCGTCGGGATGGGGGGTGGCGCCCAAGAGGTAACGCGTGTCGGCGCCGGGCGGCAGGGCCAAGACGTCCAGCTCCAGGGCCTGCATGCGCGAGCGCACGCGCCGCCGCCGGTCCTCGGCGCTCACAGGGTCACGCTCTCGCCCGGCTCGAGGGCGACGACCTCCACGCCGCTGTCGGCGAGGGCGGCACGCAACCCCTCGGGGCGGCCCGTGAGGGGCGGGAACGTGCCGTAGTGCATGGGCACCACGGTACTCACGCCCAAAAGCCGCGCCGCCTTGGCCGCCTCGGCGGGCCCCATCGTGTAGTGGCCGCCGATGGGCAGAAGCGCGACCGACGGGCGGTAGAGCTCGCCGATGAGGGCCATGTCGCCGAACACGCCCGTGTCGCCGGCATGGTAGAGCGCCTCCCCCTCGCCGTCGCCCACGTGCAGCACGAACCCCGCCGCCTCGCCGCCGAACACCATGCGGCCGCCTGACTCCACGTAGCCGCTGGAGTGGTCCGCGCCCACCATGGTGGCGCGCACGCCGCCCGCCTCCACGGTGCCGCCCTTGTTCATGCCCACAGCGGTCACCCCCTGGGCGGCGAGGAAGACCGAGATCTCGTGCACGCACACCACGGGCGCACCCGTGGCGCGCGACAGGGAGGCGGCGTCCCCCATGTGGTCGTTGTGGGCGTGGCTGACGAGGATGGCGTCCACCCGCTCCAGGTGGCGCCGCCCGTCGGCGGGGAAGCGGGGGTTGCCCTCGATGAACGGGTCGAACACGACGCGCCTGCCGTCCGGCGTCTCGACCGCGAACATGGCGTGGCCGAGCCAGGTGATGCGCGTGCCCCTGAGTCGCTGCGGCACCCTATCCCTCCTCCGGCGTCGCCCCCGCCGGGGACGCCGTCGTCCCAGTGTTTGCCGCCGTCCACCCCTCTTCCTGCCCCGCGGCGAGGATCCGCCACGCCCCGGTGTAGACGGTCATCCGGCCCTCGCGCACGAACCCGACCGCGGTCATGCCCAGCTCCTCGGCCAGGTCCAGGGCGAGCGAGGTGGGCGCCGCCTTGGACAGGAGGACCGTCACCCCCATCTTTGCCACCTTGAGCAGCACCTCGGCGGAGATGCGCCCGCTTACGGCGGCGATCAGCCCCTCCGTCCCGAGCCCCCGCAGCAGCACGTGGCCGTACAGCTTGTCCAGGGCATTGTGCCGGCCGATGTCCATGCGGCGCACGACGAGGGAGCCGTCGGCGCGAGCCAGTCCGGCGTCGTGCACCCCCCCCGTGCGCCCGAACACGTCGGCGGCCGCCGCCCCCCTGAGCTCCGCCATGGCCCGCGCCGCCGCCGCCGGCGTCAGGCGCGGGCCGCGCCCCCGACCGGACCGCACCGTCCCCAGGTCAGCCTGCCAGATCAGGCCCGGGCGGCTCTTGCCGCAGCACGACCCCACCAGGCGTCGGGCCGAGGCGCGCGCTCGCTCCTGTCCGGCCCCCCCGCGCGTAGCCGTCCACGCCTCCCCGCGCTCGGCGTCCACCGCCAGCCAGCGCAGATCGTCCGGACGGTCGATCACCCCCTCGGCCGCCAGGTAGCCCACCACGAGCTCCTCCAGGTCGGCGGGCGTGCACAGGAGCGTGACGAGTTCCTCGCCGTCCACGTACAGGGTGAGCGCCGCCTCGGCGGCCACCTCCTCCTGCCGCCGTTCGGCTGCGGCCCCTACCGCCAGGCGCAGGGCCGGCCACATCGCCGGCTGCGCCCGACGGGCACGGTCCACGGCGCTGGCGGCTAGCCAAACGAGGGGTGGGAGGATGGGCAGCAGGTATCGAGGGCCCCACTGCAGGCCGCCGTGTGTGCCGGTGACGACCACCGCCCCGCTGAACAGGATGACCACAACCCAGAGAAACCACTCCCAGCGCTGCGTGGGAGCGTTCAAGACGAGCAGGACGACCAGCGGCGCCGTCGGCAGAAGTCCGGATAGCGCCGTGCGGCTCGAGATGGTCAGCAGCGCAGTCGCCACAATCAGAATGGCGCCGGCAAACACCAGGCGCTCCTGTCTGCGGCGGACGCCGAGGCGCAGCACGACGGCACCCAACAGGAGCAGCGCGGCTAAACCCACTCCCATGGCGACTGCGCGTGGGTTGAAGGCGTAGAAGTCCGGCGAGATGAACTGGTAGTAAGCATTGCCCAGTTTGTCTGCCAGCCACCCGCTGAAGGTGCGCCCGGATACAGCCGCGGCGGCGCCACTGATTCTACCCGCCACGAGCTCCTGCCCTTTCCATCCGAGGGGACTACCAAACAGCCAAGCGTTCAGCACCCATAGTGGTCCTGTGACCAGGCCCACACCGCCGGCGATGGCGAGTGTGCCCCTGCCGCGATCCCGCAACGTCGCCAGCAGCCAGGCAATTAGAACTGCAATGGTCAGCAGGTACATCTCGTTCCGAAACCAGTGGCCGAGTCCGAGCATGGCGCCGGCCGCAATCAGCCTGCCCGTGGCCGGACGGCCAGATGACTCTGCCAACGCCGCCACGACCAACCCCAGCGCACCGGCCGCCAGCGCGACCGTCAGGCTGTGGTCCCAGAACACCGCGCTGTAGATAGGGAGCGGAGTGCCGAGCCCAAAGGCGAGCGTGCCCCACGGAGCAAGCTCCGGCGCCCTCATACTGACGACTGCATAGGTGATGCAAAGTGCAGACAACCCAGCAGCCATCGGCAAGACGACGAGCCCACCAAGTCCGAACGCCCCGTACGCGAGCGCGGACAGAGACGGGAAGTACGGCGGATAGGAAAGGTAGTGCTTGCTGTCTCGCAGGAAGTGAAACCATGGTCCCGCAGGAAAAAACCGCCCCTCCGGATCCAGATCCGACGCGGGATACGGTACAGAAACATCGCGAAACCCCGATCTGCGTAAGCTTTCGGTCTGTACGAACCGGACGGCAGAGTCAGGCGACCAGAACTCACCATATCGTGCCAGAAGCCAAGCCAAAAGGAGATAGGTCAGGAGACAGACCGCCAGGACTGTCCGCACGGTCAGCGGGCTCACATCCGCTGAAGCCAGTGATACAGAATGCCCGCCGGCGAGACGGCGCCGGGGACGACCCCGGCGGTCACCAACACCCAGCA
>JAILZS010000069.1 GCA_023512375.1 Bacillota bacterium
CTTCGAGAGGGTGACCGCCTTCTACCGGCCGCCGGCCGCCGCGCGGGGGCGGCCGCTATGGCGTGCCCGCCGGCGTCTCGCCCGCGCCGCCCGTCCCGCCGGCCTTGCTGCCGTCGGCGCCGTCCTCGCGCCCGGCGAGGACGCGAAGCGCCTTCTCGAGCCGATCGGCGGCGGCCCGGACGTCCCCCCGCGAGGCGCCGGCGGCGCGGGCACCCACCAACCCCAGGACGAAGCCCAGTCCCAGGGCCCGCAAGAGCCACCGCGCCACCGCCGCCAGCGGACCGCATCCCCTCAGGCCGCCGCGCATGCGCCACACCATGCGTCTCCCTCCCCGCCGCGGGCGGGTCGATCCCGCCCGCCTCGCCCCCACCCTAGCACAGGCGGGGCGAGGGCGCATGGACGGGCCGGGGGGTGCATAGACCCGCGGCGAGGGGGCGCTTGGGGCGGTCGAGGTGGTGTACACGGCGCGGCGGCGCCGGTGGGGATGGGCGTTCATGGCGGCGGCGTTGGCCGGCGCGGCGGCGCGCGCCCTCACCTGGGCGGGGCAGGGCGTGGTGGGATGGCTGGGGCCCGCCGCTCCGCCCGCCGTCGCCTTTGGCCCTGCCTCCGCGCTGGGGGCGGGCATGCCCCTGCCGACGCCCCTCATCCTGGGCTATTACGACGGAGGCGGCGTGGGCAGCGCTGGCTACCGCGACCTCGTGCGCCTGACGGGCACGCTCACCGGCATCGTGCCCGACTGGTACGAGATCTGGAGCCAGGGGCAGATCACGGGCAGTTCCGACCCGGGCGTGCTCGCCTACGCCCGGGCCCACGGCATGTGGGTGTTCGCCCTCGTGCAGCAGAACCAAGACCCGGCCGTCTTCCACGTCCTCCTCACCCACCCCGCCTACCGCGCCCGGGCGGTGGGCAACCTCGTGCGCCTGGTCGAGTCCGGCGGCTACGACGGCCTCAACCTCGACTTCGAGGGCGTGCGGGCCTCCGACCGTGCCGCCTTCACCCGCTTCGTCCGCACGCTCGCCGCCGCCCTGCACGCGCGCGGCGACTACCTGACCCTGTCGGTGCCAGCGGAGACGGCGGACGAGCCCGCCAACCCCTGGACGGGCGCGTACGACTACCGGGCCCTAGGGCGGGCGGCCGACCTCTTGCTCGTCATGGCGTACGACGACCACTGGGCCGGCGGGCCGCCAGGGGGCGTCGCGCCCACGCCCTGGGTCGAGGCCGTGGTGCGGTACGCCGTGCGCGCCGTCGGCCCGGGCAAGGTGGTCCTGGGCGTGCCTGCCTACGGCTACGACTGGGGGGGCGCCGCCCCCGCCCAGCCCCTCTCCTACGCCCAGGCGGTGGCGCTGGACGACGCCTACGCGCGCGGCCGCGCCGGCGCCCATTTCGCCTACGTGAGCGGGGGGACGGTGCACGAGGTGTACTTCGAGGACCTCGCCACCTTCCGCGCCAAGGCCGGACTCGCGGTCGCCTACGACCTCAGGGGCATCGCCCTGTGGCGGCTGGGCATCGAGGATCCAGCCATCTGGCGGCTGGTGCGGCCGTGAGGGCGGGCGGTCAAAAGGCGTCGTCGCCGCCCGCCTGGGCGTCGGCCAGGCGCATGGCCTCGACCACCGCCGCGTCGGGGGTGACGGACCAGCCTCGCTCCCGGTCGTAGAGGACGAGGCCCGGGGGCGCGCCGGGCGCCTTGCGCAGGCGCCCCGCGGCGCACTGGTCCACCTGCACGTGGGCGCCGTGGCGCTGGGGGCTGTGATAGGCGGCGAGCACGGCCGCGGCCAGGAGGTCGTCGGGTCCGGGGCGGGCACCGGGCGGGCCGGTTGCCATGCGCAGGACGACGTGGGCGCCGGGGCCCTGGGCGACGTGGAACCAGGGGTCGTCGTCCGCCGCCTCGCGCAGCGACAGGCGGTCGTTCTCCCGCCCGGTGCGCCCCACCAGGGCGACAAAGCCGCCCGGCGTACGGTAGGCGAGGGGCCGGAAGGCCGGGATGGGGCGGGGGGGCGGCCGGCGCCGGGCGGGGCCGCCCGCCGCGGCCGGATCGCGGCGATCCTCCGCCCCGAGCTCGGCTGCCAGCGCCTCCAGCACCGCCTCCTCCTCCGCGCGGCGGGCGGCGTCCTCCAGGTCCTCCAGGTGGCGCAGGGCCTGACGCCCCCGCTCCATCTCCTCGCCCAGGGCGTCGCGGCGGCGGCGCGCCTTGCGGTAACGGGCGAACAGGCGGGCGGCGTTGTCGCTCGCGCTCAGGTCGGGGTCGAGGGGGATCCGCACCCGCGCGTCTTCCCCTGCGGCCTCCCAGTCCTCCACCTCCACGCTCGTGGCCCCGGGCGCCACCTGGCCGAGGTGCGCGAGGAGGAGCTCCCCCCAGCGCCGGAACACGAGCTCCTCGCCCGCGTGGCGCCATTCCTCGTCCTGGCGGGCGAGCTTGAGGGCGAGGCGCTCGCGCCGCCGCACGATCTCGCGCACGAGCGAGGATCGAAGCCCCTCCAGGCGCTGCACCCGGTCGCGCTCGGCGTAGAACGCGGTGACCGCCTGGGCCGGCCCCGGGTGGAGGACTAGGCGCACGCCTTCCCCCCATTGGCGCGGGCGTTCGGGCCACGGCGCAAGCGGGCGGCCGTCGGGGGCGTAGGCGACGCAAGGCGCCTCGGCGCGCCCCTCGAGGAGGGGGAGGAAGGAGGCGAAGGCCTCGACGAGTTGTCCCTCCCGCTCGACCGCATCCCGGCCCGAAGCGGTGCCGTCCAGGCCGGCGCGGGCGAGGATCTCCCGCGCCGCCAGGGGCGAAAACCCCCGCACGCCCCGCACCAGGCGGTCGACCAGCCCCTCGGCGGGAGCGGCGGCGAGCAGGAAGGAGGCCAGGCCTTCGGGCCCCAGCCGCCACGGATCGCGCTTGTCGCGGGGGGCGGGGGGTTCGTAGGCGAGGCCGGGGAGGAGGGCGCGCCCCCCTTCGCCCACGGCGGCCAGGCGCCGGAAGGCGTCCATGATCCGCCCCGCGCCGTCCACCAGGACGAGGTTGGGGCGGGGGCCGAAGGCCTCGAAGTGGAGCTCGCGCAGTTCGCGCCGCCCCACTTCGTCCTCGTGTCCCAGGCGCAACACGAGGTGCCGCTCCCCCGGGAGCGCGCGTGCGCCCAGAAGGCGGTCGCCCAGGGCGTGCCGGCGGAGGAAGAGGGCGAAGCCGCCGGGGGCGGGCGGATTGGGCGGGCTGTCATACGCCAGGTGGCAGCGCGCCTCCCCCGGCGTCAGGCGGAAGGCGATGCGGACCGGCCCGCCGCGGGTGCGCAGGGCGAGGTCGAGGCGCTGCGGCTCGGGGGCGTGGACGCGCTCCAGGCGTCCTCCCGCGAGCTCCCCGTCCCACTGCCGCGCCAGGGCGGCGAGCAGCACCGCGTCCATGTCTGTCCCCCTACTACTGCCCGATGAGGGCCAAGAACGCCCCCTGGGCGAGCCCGATGACCAGCCCCATGCCCAGCCCCAGCAGCACGATGGCCCTCAGCTCGGAGGCCGCCGCCCGCCGCACCAGCCGTTCGAATTCGGCCGGCGAGAAGGCGGCCACGCGCATCTCCACCATGCGGGCCACGGGCAGGCGGTCGCGCGCCAGGGCCGCGGCCTGGGGGAGGAGGGCGACCAGGCCGGCGGCCGCCTCGCGCCCCACCGCGGCCGCCGCTCCCACGGCCAACGCCTCGCGCCAGGCGGCCGGCACCCAGCCCGGAAGCAGGGCGGCGACGCGGGCGTGCACGAGTTCCTCGACCTTCGACCCCAGCTGCTCCACCACCTCCGGGGCGGAGAGGGAGGCGGCGAGCTCCTCCCAGTTCACCAGCTCGCGCTCCACCGCCTGGCCCACGGTGCGCGCCAGGTCGGGCTGACGGCGAGGCAGCAGCCCCTGCACCGACCAGCCCACGAGGGGCAGGCGCCAGGGCGTCAGGGGTCGGAAGAGGAGCCACACGGCGAGGGTGTTCGTCGCCCAGCCGTGCACCGCCCCCAGGGCGGGCAGGAGCACGAAGTTCACCACCGGCGGCGACAGGAGGGCGCGCGCCAGGGCGCCCATCACCCGGTCATCGCCGCGTCAGGGGCGGTGGGAGGGGTGGACCGCCCGCAGGCGGTCGATGACGGCGTCGGTGAAACCGCGCATCGTGGCCTCGCCTCCCAGGTCGGCGGTGCGCACACCCGCGGCCACGGCGTCCATCACGGCGGCGCGGATCCTTCCCCCCGCCGCATGCGCCCGCGGGTCGGGCATGGCCTCTAGGACGGCGGCGGCAGCCAGGATCATGGCCATGGGGTTGGCGCGATTGGTCCCCTGCAGGGTGGGGGCGGTGCCGTGCGGCGCCTCCGCCAGGACGACGCGCGCCCGCCCCTCGTCGTCCGTGCCCAGGACGGTCGACTCGGCCCCGGCGATGGTGCCGAACCAAGGGAGCACGAGGTCGCTCAGGCAGTCGCCGTCGCGGTTGAGGGCGGGCACCACGACTGGCGCCTCGCTGCGGCGTTCGAGCAGGGCGTAGGTGGTGTCGATGAGCTGCGGCTCGTACGCCACCTCGGGGTGGCGGCGGGCGGCCGCGTCGAGCTCCTCCTTGAGCATGCCCTCGTATACGGGGCTGACGGTGAACTTGGGGCCCCCGAAGACGGTGGCGCCGGTGCGGGCGGCGTACGTGAAGGCCGTCTCGGCCACGGCCCGGCAGACACGGCGCGAGATGCGCTCGGTGCGCACCGCCACCTCGTCCTCGCCCCCGTCCTCCGCCACGACGCGCTCGCGGTGCTCCTCGGCGTCGTAGGCGTCGCCCACGGCCATGCGCACGATGGCGATCGGCCCGCGCACGCCGGCGTGGGCCGGGACGCCGGGGATGGGGCGGCCCACGCGCAGGATGACGGTGGCCCCCATGTCCCGGCGGAGAAGGGCGTTGGGCGAGCCGACGTCGCCCGGCTCGGTGGGGGTGACCGTGGCCGCCTTGATGCCGAAGCCGTGCCGGACGAGGGCCGCCGCCGCTTCGCGCACCACGGCGTTGGCGGTGGCGCGGCGGCGAGCCAGCGACAGGTCGTGCCGCTCGAACTCGAGGTCGAAGCCGAGCGTCCCGGGTTCGAGTACGCGCAGCGCCTCCTCCAGGAGCTCCTGACCGGTCTCGTCGCCCTCCAGCACGACCAAGGTGGCGGACATCGCATACCTCCTCCGGACCGGGCGGCGGGAAGCCCGTCGCCCGGTCCCGTGCGGCCATTGTACCAGAGAGGCCGGTGGGACCCGCGCCGGGCGGCGGCGGCATCGTGCTATACTGGCGCCGATGCGGGCCGGCGCGGCGCGGGCCGGGGAGGAAGGAGGCGGGGCATGGGGGGCCCGGAGGGCGGGCGGACGGCGCACATCATCACCTACGGCTGCCAGATGAACGCCCACGACTCCGACGTCGTCATGCGCACGTTGGAGGGCCTCGGCTACCGGGGCGTCGACCGCCCCGACGAGGCCGACCTCATCCTGGTGAACACGTGCTGCGTGCGCGACAGCGCGGAGGAGCACGCCTTCGGTAAGCTTGGGGAGCTCCGGCGGGTCAAGGAGCGGCGGCCGGGCACGCTGCTGGGCGTGATGGGGTGTTTGCCGCAGGAGCCGGAGGCGGTCGAACGGCTGCTCAGGCGGGCGCCGCACCTCGACCTGGTGCTGGGCACCAACCAGGTGGGCGAGATCGGCGAGATCCTGGCCGAGGCGGAGAGCGCCCGCGGCCCGGTCGTGCACGTGACGGAGGATTGGTTCACGCCCCCTCCTCCGCCCCCTCCCCGCCAGGCCCCCCTGAAGGCGTACGTCAACATCAGCTTCGGCTGCGACAACTGGTGCACGTTCTGCATCGTGCCGCACACGCGCGGGCCGGAGCGGAGCCGGCCGCTGGAGGAGATCGTGGCTGAGGTGCGGGCGCTGGTGGCAGGGGGTACGCGCGAGGTCACCCTCCTGGGACAGAACGTGAACTCGTACGGCCACGACCTCGCCCGGCCGGTGGCCTTCCAGGACCTGCTCGCCGCCCTGGACGGCATCGAGGGCCTGTGGCGCGTGCGCTACACCTCGCCCCATCCCGCCGACTTCACCCCGGAGCTCGTGGCGTTCATCGCCCGCTCCCGCACCGTCTGCCCCCAGTTCCACATGCCTGCGCAGAGCGGTTCGGACAGCGTGCTCATGCGCATGGAGCGCGGCTACACGCGGGCGCGCTACCTGTCGCTCGTCGCCGCCATCCGGCGCGAGGTGCCCGAGGCCGCCATCTCCACCGACCTCATCGTGGGCTTTCCCGGCGAGACGGAGGAGGAGTTCGCCGACACCCTCTCCCTGTGCGAGGAGGTGGGCTTCGACCGCGCCCACACGTTCATGTACTCGCCGCGCCGGGGGACGAAGGCGGCCGCCATGCCCGACCAGATCCCCCTGTTCGTCAAGCGCCAGCGCCTGCACCGCCTCAACGCGGTCACCGACCGCCTGAGCCGAGAGCGCAACGAGGCGGAGGTGGGGCGGGTGCGGGAGGTGCTGGTGGAGGGGCCGTCCAAGAAGGACCCCAAGCGCCTGAGCGGGCGTACGCCGCAAAACCGGATCGTCGTGTTCGAGGGCGACCCCGAGCGATGGGTGGGCAGGGTGGTGCCCGTGCGCATCACGGCCGCCAACACCTGGACCCTGTTCGGCGAGCCGATGCCGGCATGAGCACGAGCGCCGGCAGGGCGCGCGGCGAGGCCCGGGCGGGGGAGGCCGAGGCGCTTCCCGCCACGCCCCTGTTCGCCCAGTACGAGGCCCTCCGGGCGCGCTGCCCGGGGGCCCTCCTACTCTTCCGGCTGGGCGACTTCTTCGAGCTGTTCGGGCGTGACGCCCAGATGGCCGCCCCCCTCCTGGGCCTCGTCCTCACCAGCCGCGACGGCCGCACGCCCATGTGCGGCGTACCCGCCGTCGCCCTGGAGGAGCACCTCGCCGCCCTGGTACGCGCCGGCCACCGTGTGGCGGTGGCGGAACAGATGGAGGCGCCCTCGGGGCGCAGCTTGGTGCGTCGGGCCATCGTGCGCGTCGCCGCCCCCTCCACCCTCCTGGCGCCGGAGGGCGCGGGGGAGGAGGGGGTGCGCCTGGCGGCGGCGGTGGCGGTGGCGGGGGAGGAGTGCGAAGAAGGGGCGCTTTCCCCCGAGCGGGCGCGCGAGGCGGCGCTCGTGGTGGCCGATCCCGCCAGCGGCGAGGTGCGGGCCGCCCGCTTCGAGGGTCCGGAGGCGGCGGTGCGGGCGGTGCGCGCCGCCCAACAGGTGGAGGCGGCGGAGATCCTCCTCGACCCCGTCCTCATGCCGGAGGGCCTTCCCGCCACCGCCCCCCTGGCCGCGCCCTGGCCCGACCTTTGGCGGGACGGGGCGCGCGGCCAGGGGCTGGGCGGGGTGGACGAGGACGCCCCCCTGCCCGATCTTCCCGCCCATCTGCTGGGCGAGGACCCTGCTCTCGCCCCGTGGCCGGTGGTGGCCCGGGCGGCGCGCGCCCTGTACCGCTACCTGTGGGCCAGCCTGGGGGAGGGGGGCGCGCGCCTGGGACGGCTGGAGGCGCTGGCGCCCGACGGGCAGGGGTGGGCCCCCCTCGGGTCGGGCGTCTTGCGCATGGAGCCGGCCACGCTGCGCCAGCTGGAGGTGACGCGCTCGCTGTCGGGAAGCCTCCGCGGCAGCCTGTGGGCCACGGTGGACCGCACGCGCACCCCCATGGGGCGTCGGCTTCTGCGGGCCTGGCTGGAGGCGCCGTCCACCGACCGTGGCCTCATCCTCTCCCGCCAAGAGGCGGTGGCCGCCCTTGTGGCGGACGACGGTACGCGCGACGCCCTGGCAGGGCTTTTGGCCCAGCTCGGCGACCTCGAGCGCCTGGCCACGCGGGCCGCCACCGGCGCCATGGGACCGCGCGAGCTTGTGCGCCTGGGCCGCGCCCTCGCCTGCCTTCCGCTCCTGGCGGCCGCGCTCCGGGCGGCGCCGCCCGGCCCGCTGCGGGCGTGGGACGAGGCGTTGGCGGTGCCGGAAGGGCTGGCCGAGGCCATCCTGGAGACGCTCGTGGACGATCCTCCGTTCTCGCCCCGGGAGGGAGGCCTGGTGCGGGCGGGCCGCGACCCGGAGGTGGATCGCCTGCGCGCGCTCGCCGCCGGCGGGCGGCAGGCGCTGTCGGCCCTCGAGGAGGAGGAACGCGCCCGCACGGGGGTGCGCGGCCTCAAGCTCGGCTACCACCGCAAGCTCGGCTACTACCTGGAGGTGGCGCGGGGGCGGGCGGAGCGGCTGCCGGAGGACTTTCGCCTCGTGCAGGGCATGGCAGGGGCCGAGCGCTACACGACGCCCGCCCTGGAGGCGCACGCCGCCGCCGTGGCCCAGGCCCAGGGGCGCCTCGCCGATCTCGAGTACGAGATCTTCCTCGACCTGAGGCGGCGCGTGGCGGCCCACCTGGAGCGGGTGCGGGCGGCGGCGCGGGCCGTGGCCGAGGTGGACGTGCGGGTGGGGCTGGCCGAGGTGGCGCGGGCGGGTGGCTGGGTGCGGCCGGAGATCGTGCCCGGACGCGGCATCTCCCTGCGGGCGGCGCGCCACCCCGTGGTGGAGGCCGCCCTAGGCCCGGGGGCGTTCGTGCCCAACGACGCCGAGCTCGGCCTGGGCACCGATCTGTGGGTCGTGACCGGGCCCAACATGGGAGGCAAGTCCACGTACCTGCGCCAGGTGGCCCTGTGCGTGATCCTCGCCCAGGCGGGAAGCTTCGTGCCGGCGCGCAGCGCCCGCCTGGCGCCGGTCGACCGCTTGTTCGCCCGCATCGGCGCCGGCGACGACCTGGCCGGCGGGCAGAGCACGTTCATGGTGGAGATGGCCGAGGTGGCCGCCATCCTCCGCTCCGCCACCTCCCGCAGCCTGGTCGTGCTGGACGAGCTGGGGCGCGGCACGGCCACCTTCGACGGGCTGGCCCTAGCGTGGGCGGTGATCGAGCACCTGGCGGAGCGCGTGCACGCCCTCACCCTCGTGGCCACGCACTACCACGAGCTCATCGCCCTCGCCGACCGGTTGCCGCGGGCCGCCAACGCCTCGGTGCAGGCGGTGGAGGCGGGGGGGGAGGTGCGGTTCTTGCGCCGGGTGGTCCCCGGCGGGGCGGACCGCAGCTACGGGGTGGCCGTGGCGCGCCTGGCGGGCGTCCCGGCCCCGGTGCTGCGCCGGGCGGAGGCGATCCTGGCCGAGCTCGAGGCCGGGCGCAGCCCCGCCGGGGAGGCGGCGGCGGCGGGGCCGGTGCAGGCGCGCCTCATGCCGGCGCCCGACTCGCTCCGCCAGGAGATCTTGGCCCTGGACCTGGGGCGCACCTCGCCGCTTGACGCCCTCGTCTACCTCACGGCCCTGCAGGAGCGGCTGCGGCGCGAAGGGGGGCAGGGGGCGTGAGGGCCGAGATCCGTCCTCTGGCCGAGGACGTCGTGGCCCGCATCGCCGCCGGCGAGGTGGTGGAACGGCCGGCGGCGGCTCTCAAGGAACTCGTGGAGAACGCGCTCGACGCCGGCGCCCGGCGGGTGGAGGTGCGCCTGGCGGGGGGCGGCGCCGACCTCCTCGAGGTGGTGGACGACGGCGAGGGCATGGCGGCCGACGCCTTGCCCCTCGCCCTCACCCGGCACGCCACGAGCAAGATCCGCACGGCCGAGGATCTCAGCGCCGTGTCGACGTATGGCTTTCGGGGCGAGGCGCTCCCCGCCATCGCCGCTGCCGCCGGGCGGCTCCTCCTCGCCTCCTGCCCGGAAGGGGGGAGCGGCGCCGAGGTGGAGGTGGTGGAGGGGCGCGCCGGCCCCGTCCTGCCGGCCGCGGTGGCGCCGGGGACGCGCGTGCGGGTGGAGCGCCTGTTCGCCCCCCTGCCGGCGCGGCGCGCCTTCTTGCGCTCCCCCCAGGCGGAGGCCGCGGCCTGCCACGAGGTGGTGGTTCGCGCCGCCCTGGCCGCCCCGGACGTCGCCTTCCGGCTGCGCAGCGAGCGGGGTGAGGTGTTCGCCTCCCCGGGCGGGGGCGACCGCGCCCAGGTGGTGGCGGCGGCCTACGGCCCGGCGGCACGGGCGGCTCTCGTGTCTGTGGACCACCGCCAGGACGGGGTAACGGTGAGCGGCTACGTCGCCTTGCCGCACGTCGCCCGCGCCAACCGCGCCGCCCAGACCTTCCTGGTGCGCGGCCGTCCCGTCTTCGGGCGCTCTCTGGTGTACGCGGCGGAATCGGCCTACGCCGGCCGCCTTCCGCGTGCCCGCTACCCCCTGTTCGTGTTGGCGATCGACCTCGACCCGGGCGAGGTGGACGTGAATGTCCACCCGCAGAAGCGGGAGGTGCGCTTCGCCGACGAGCGCCGCGTGGCGGCGGCCGTGCACGAGGCCGTACGGCGCGCGCTGGCGGGGACGGCGGCGCCGCCCTCCCCGGCGCCCGCACCCCTCCCCCAAGGCGCCGGCGCCTGGCGGGTGGGGTGGCCGGGGGGGGGGGGGGGGGGCGGCGGCGATGTCTGAGTCTTCCTCCC
>JAILZS010000070.1 GCA_023512375.1 Bacillota bacterium
GGGGGCGGGGGGGGGGGGGGGGCCGGGGGCGGGGGCCGCCCTGGCGGCGCGGCTCGGGCGCGGCCGGTGGCGCCTGGGGCATGCGGGAGGCCTTCCGCTGCGCATCGCCCGGGGCCTCGAGGCGGCGGTGGGGGAGGTGGCGTGGGAGGACGTGGGGAACGCCCTCGCCCTGGCGCGGGCGGTGAAGAGCGACGAGGAGATGGAACGCATCCGCATCGCCGTCCGCCTCACCGACCGGTCCGTGGAGGCCCTGTTCGAGGCCATGCGGCCCGGGGTACGGGAGCGCGACCTGGTGCGGGCGCTGGAGGAGACCTACCTGGCCGAGGGCGGCTACGCCGGCATCCACTTCCTGAGCTCCATGCCCATGGACGCCCCCGCCGCCCGCGTCCCCTCCCAGTACCCGGCGGAGCGCCCCCTTTCCGTCGGCGACGTGGTGATCGGCGAGTACACGGGGTGCTGGTGGGGGGCGTCGAGCCAAGTGCACCGCACCTTCTCCCTCGGAAGGGAGCCCGACCGGGAGTGGCGGGCCCTGCACGAGATGGCCGTGGCGGCCTACGACGCGGTGGTGGCCACCCTGCGCGACGGCAGTGCCGCGGGGGAGGCGATCGCGGCCGCGGACCTGGTGGCAGAGGCGGGCTTCACCCTGTGCGACGACCTCCTGCACGGCGTCGACCAGCTGCCGCCCGTGCTGCGTTCGCGCCAGACCGCCCACGGCCCCCAGCCCGAGGGGTTCGTCTTCCGACGGGGCATGGTGGTGACGGTCCAGCCCAACGTGGTCCACCCCTCCCGGCCCATGGGCCTGCAGTTCGGGGAGACGGTGCGGATCGGCAGCGACGGCGCCGAGCGCCTGTCGACGTTGCCCAGGGCGTGGCGCGTGCGCCCCCTGGGGGTCTAGGCCAGAACGCCCAGGAGACGACGACGGCGTGTGGCGCCACGGCGGTGTGCGACAAGGCGTAGCCGGCGGTCGGCTGCCTCCGTCCGGGTCGGCAACGGAGGCTGGCGCATGAGGGCCGGCCTTCGTCACCGAACATTCGATGGATGTTCCCATCTTAGGGCAGGATCATATTTCCATCCGACGAAGAGAGTGGCATGGGCATAGGAACCCCGCGACGGGGTGGTATCATATGCGGTGCCTGACGGGTATGCTCAAGGTCCGCGGTTGACAAGGGGGCGGGCGTACCTGCGGCATCTCGTCGACCATCCCGAGGCCCGCAGGAGCGTACGCTGGGTCGAGCTAAAGCCGGCGCTGGAGGCCGAGGGCTTCACGCTGCGGATGTCGAGGAGGGGAGCACATGCGGTCACCTGCTACCATCCGAGCCACCCGAGGCGAGCCATCCTGACCATAGCGTTGCCGCATTCGAACCGGGGAGTGGGAGAAACCATACGGATCGGATATATTCGCGACCTTTGTCAGTATCTTGAAGAACTATGGACGATCGAGGAGGGGAACTTCGGTGACTGAGGATCACTCCCGCTACTCGACGGTCCTTCTTTGGTCCGAAGAGGATGAGTGTTGGGAGGCTTCTCATCCCGAGCTTCCCGATTGCACGGCTTATGGAGATACTCCGGTCGATGCACTCAACGAATTGGCGAATCTGCGGGCAGAGTGGCTTGAGACGGCGAAAGAGGTCGGGCGCCCGGTGCCGCCACCTGTGACGGAACGCTATACAGGAAAGTTCACCGTGCGAATACCGCGGTCGCTCCACAGGCACCTGGCGACGCGGGCGAAGGCGGAGGGGGTCTCCATCAACCACCTCGTCACCCACCTCTTGTCGCAGGGCCTGGGGGAGGTGCGCTTCAACCCCGAACTTCGAATCATCATGCAGAGCATCTCGGTGGTGGCGCCCACATTCAGCATGGAAGAATGGCAGAGTGACGGCACCTTGCTGCAGGGGGTGAATGCGCCACGGCTCCTGAGCGAGGCTGGTCGCGCATGATGCCCGTCCGCTTGCACGACGTGGTGGCACAGTGGGAAGGTTCCACGGCATTGGGATCGACGACGGTACCATCCATTCATTGGATTACGCGCGTTCGGGTCCTAGGTGTAGAGGAAGGGTCACTGGAACTCGAGGGAGAACGAGAGGTATATTTTACGCCTCCGGTTGTGCGCATCAAGGCGACAGCGCGGGGTGTCCTCCGGATGGAGAGCGGTGTGGATGCGAATCTCGTCGCAAGGTGGGCAGCACCGCTTTTATCGGTCGCCGCGCACGCTGTGGCCAACTTGTCAGTTCTCATGATCGGGGTTCCCTTGCTCTCCCCACCCGGCGCCAAACCCTCCGACGTGGAAGGTCTTGAACTCATACGCCAAGGGAAGGAGTCATAGGGCCGCCCGCGGACGGGGGCGAACGGTCCGCTGACCGGATACAGCAACGCCAACCTGTGCGGGAGCCCGCGAGGCAACCCCTGAGCGGTGCCACGGCGGCTGCGCCGCCAGTCGATGCGGGCGGCGGCGACGGCCAGGCTCCACACGTGGCCGACTGTCCCGCGGGGGCGGCCGGCCTCACGTATCCGGCGATTCCTCACCCCGCCTCGGTCGTCGCACGCCCTACGGGAGGATCGGGGCAGAGGACGTCAGCCCTGGGAAGGGCCGCGGCCCGCTTCGGCGGCGGGGGCCGCGGCGGCGGCGGGGCGGCGCCCAAGAGCGTCGAACAGCCGATCGGGCCGCATGGGCAGGCGGTCGACGGCCACGCCCAGGGCGTCCTCCACCGCACTGGCCAGGGCGGCGGCGGCCGGGATGGTGCCGCTCTCCCCCACGCCCTTCGCCCCCAGCGGCGTAAGGGGCGTGGGCGTCTCCCGGTGCACCAGGCGCACCGGCGGCATGTCCGTGGCCATGGGCAGGAGGTAGTCGAGGAAGCTCTGGGTGAGGAGCTGCCCGCCCTCGTCGTGGCCGAGCTCCTCCAGAAGCGCGCCGGACAGGCCGTGGGCGAGCCCGCCTAGGATCTGGCCCTCGACCAGGGGAGGGGACAGGCGGCGGCCGACGTCGTAGGCGATCACGTACCCCGCCGGCCGCACGACGAGCACCTCCCGGTCTACCGCGACGGCGGCCACGTGCGCCGCCGCGCCGTAGGCGGCACGCTCCGCCGGCGCGTAGGCGACGGCGGAGAGCTCCGGCACCGTCCCCGGCGGGACCGGTGCGCGCGCCTGCACGGGCCCCACCCGGCGGGCCAGCTCGGCCAGGGAGAGGGCGCGGGCGGGGGCGCCGCGCACGTGCACCCCCGCCGGCCCGATCTCCAGGTCGGCCGGGTCCGCCTCCAGCACGGCCGCCGCCGCCTCCAACAGGCGGCGGCGCAGCTCCGCCGCCGCCTTGTGGACGGCCACCGCACCGGCCGTGGCCGTGCGGCTGGCGAAGGTGCCGACGCCCCGCTCCAGACGGGAGGTGTCCGTAGCCTCCACCCGCACGTTGGCGGCGTCCACGCCCAACGTCTCGGCCACGATGCGGGCGAACGCCTCCCCATGCCCCTGCCCCTGGTCGGGGGCGCCGCAGACGACGTGCACCCGCCCGTCCAGCCCCACGTCCAGGCGGGCGCCCTCGTACGGGCCGGCGCCGGTGTCCTCGAGGGAGAGGGAGACGCCGATGCCGAAGGCCTCGCCCCGGGCGCGGGCCTCCTCCCGGCGGGCGAACAGCCGCATGCGCTCCGCCTCCCCGAGGGCGGCGTCGAGCAGGGCGGAGAGGTCGGCGCCGTCCACATGCAGGGGGTGGGGCCCGCGGCGGCCCGAAAGCGGCAGGGTGAGGGGGAACTCGTGCGGGGCACGAAGGTTGCGCCGCCGCACCTCCACCCGGTCCATGCCCAGCGCGTCGGCTAGGCGGTCCATGGCCCGCTCCATGAGGTAGTTCCCCTGGGGCCGCCCGGCACCCCGGTATGGGCCCTGGGGCGTCTTGTGGGTGAAGGCGGAGCGCACGCGGGCGCGGTAGGCCGGCAGGCGGTAGGCGACGGGGGCGGAGGTGGCGGTGTGGCCGGCGATGGGGAAGCGAAAGGCGAAGGCGCCGTGGTCGGCCACGATCTCGGCCTCCAGGCCCAGGAGCGTGCCGTCGCGCCGGGCGGCCACGCGCACCCGCTGGATGCTCTCGCGCTCCTGGGCGGCGGCGGCGAAGTGCTCCCGCCGGTCCTCCACGAACCGAACCGGCAGGCCCGTGCGCATGGCGAGGAGGGCGCACAGCAGGTCTTCCGGGTAGAGGCCGTTCTTCACGCCGAAGGCGCCGCCCACGTCGGGCACAGACACCCGCACCGCCCCCTCGGCCAGGCCGAGCGTCTCGGCCAGGGCGCGGCGCAGGGCGTGGGGCGCCTGGGTGGCGGCGTACACCGTGAGCCCCCCGAGGGGGTCGGGGGCGGACACGACGCCCCTCGTCTCGAGGGGCTGGGCGCCCGCCCGGGCCAGGCGCTGCTCGAAGGCGACGACGACGTCGGCGGCGGCGAAGGCGGCGTCCACGTCGCCGTAGGCGAGCTCGTCGGCGAAGGCGTCGTCGTGCGGCCGTTCCGGGCGCACGCGCGGGCCCTCCCCCTCCACCCCGGATCGGGCGGGGAGAGGCTCGTACTCGACATGCACCCGCTCGAGCAGGTCTTCGGCCTCGTACCGGTCGCCCGCCACCGCCAGGGCCAGGACGGGCTGGCCCACGTAGCGCACCTCGCCCTCCGCCAGGGCGGGGGGCTCGGCGGCGAGGGCGCGGGGCGCAAGGCGCCGGAGGTCCTCTGCCGTCAGCGCCCCCCGCAGGCGGGGATCGGCCCGTGCCGCCGAGACGTCGACGGCGGCGAGGCGGGCGTGGGCGTGGGGGCTTCGCACCACGACCATCTCCAGGCAGCCTGGCAGACGCAGGTCGGCCACGAACCGCCCCTCCCCTCGAAGAAGGCGCTCCTTACCCGCCGCGAGGCGCTCCCGACCTCTGTCCAGCCCGTCCATCGCCCATCCCCCCGCCTCCTCGGTTCGCCCGCGGCGGTCGGCATTCCTCGCGCCGGCAGGGACGGGCGGGGGTGCGGGCGAAGGGGCGGGCAGGGGGAGGGAGGGCGTTGGACGTCGGTACGGTCCTCGTCTACGACCGGCGCGAGGCCGAAGCGTACGCCCAGGCCCTGCGGGAGCTGGGGGTGTCGGCCCGGCTGGCGGTGGCCTTCGACCCCGAGGCGGCGCGCGCCCTCGTGCCGGAGGCGGACATCCTCCTCGCCTGGCGCTTCCCGCCGGAGCTGTACGCGCTCGCCCGGCGGCTTCGGTGGGTGCAGTGCATGGGGGCGGGGGTGGAGGACATCCTGTCCGCTCCGGGCCTGGGCCCGGAGGTGTTGGTCACCCGGGTGGTGGACCAGTTCGGCCCCTCCATCGCCGAGTACGTGTTCGCCGAGCTCCTGGCGCGGGTGCGCCGCCTGGACGAGACGCGAGCCCTGCAGCGCGCCCGCCTGTGGCGGCCGTTCGTCGCCGACCGTCTGGCGGGTCGGCGCATGGGGGTGGCCGGCCTGGGCTCGATCGGGCGGGAGCTGGTGCGCAAGGCGCGCGCCTTCGACATGGCGGTGGACGGCCTGAGCCGCACGGGGTCGCACGCCCACCTGGTGGACCGCCACTTCGGCCCCGACGCCTGGCTGGAGTTCGTCGCGGAGCTGGACGTGCTGGTGCTCACGCTGCCGCTCACGCCCGCGACGCGGGGCGTCGTCGACGCCCAGGTGCTGGGCGCGATGCGGCCCGGGAGCCTTCTCGTGAACGTGGGGCGGGGAGCGCTTGTCCGGGAGGAGGACCTGGTGCGGGCGCTCGACGCCGGAAGGCCCGGGGGCGCGGTACTGGACGTGTTCGAGCGCGAGCCCCTCGATCCGGCGAGCCCCCTGTGGGAGATGCCGGGGGTGACGGTGACGCCGCACGTCTCGGGCCCCAGCCGAACGCGGGAGGTGGCCGCCTTCTTCGCCGAGAACCTGGCGCGGTACAGGCGCAGCCAGCCGCTCATGGGCCTGGTCGACCGCGCGGCCGGGTACTGACCGTCCGGGAGGGGAAGAGATGGACGAGCGGGGCCGTGTGCGGTGGGGCATCCTGGGCACCGCGCGCATCGCCCGCACCGCGCTCCTGCCGGCGCTGCGGGAGGCGGGCGACGGCGTGGCCTGGACGGTGGGGGGGCGGGACGGCGAGGCGGCGCGCGCCTGGGCGGAGGCGAACGGCGTCGTGCGGGGCGCGGCCGGGTACGAGGCGGTGCTCGAGGACCGGGAGGTGGACGCCGTCTACATCCCCCTCCCCAACTCCCTGCACGCGGAGTGGACGGTGCGGGCGCTGGACGCCGGCAAGGCGGTGCTGACGGAGAAGCCCCTCACCGTGTCGGCGGCGGAGTGCGAGCGCGTCCTGGCCGCGGCGCGGGCGCCGGGGGCGCTCCTGTGGGAGGCGTTCGTCTTCCCTTTCCAGCCCCAGATGGAGCGCCTGAAGGCGCTGTTGGCGGAGGGCGCGATCGGGGAGGTGAGGGAGATCCACGCCTCCTTTCGCTTCCGCCTGGGCGAAGGCGACGACATCCGCCTGAGGCCCGAGCTCGGGGGCGGGGCGCTCAACGACGTGGGCTGCTACCCCATCCACCTCGCCTGTCTCCTGTTCGGCCGGGAGCCAGAGGGTGCCTGCGCTATGGCGCGCCGGGCTCCGACGGGGGTCGACCTGGCGACGCACGGCGTCCTCGCCTTCGGCGACGGCCGACGCCTCCTGTTCGGGTGCGGCATGGACGGCCCGTACGACACGTTCGCCCGCATCCTGGGGGAGCGGGGCGAGATCCGCCTCGACAACCCCTACCACCCAAGGCCCGACCACGCTCTCTGGGTGCGCACGGGCGACGGACCCTGGCGGGAGGAGCGCCCCACCGACCACGAGCGCTCCTTCACACCGGCGCTCAGGCACATCCACGCGGTGCTGCGGGGAGAGACCGCCCCCGCCCACCTGGCGCGGCACGAGGCGATGGCCACGGCGCAGGCGATGGATGCGGTGCGGCGGGCGTGGGCACGGGAGGGAAGCCCCGCCGGGTAGGTGCGCAGGGGAGCGCCGGTCGGTACTGGACGGGGGCGCGGTCCACGAGAAACCCGGCCGGTGGGCGGCGAGGGGCCAGCGCGACGAGCCACGTCCTGGAGGCTGCCGGGCGGAGAAGCCGAACCTCTTGCGTCGAAGGATATGGGGGCGCCGCAGGCCTTGTACGGCAATGGCGCCCGTTTGGCCAAGGCTGGGCCGCCATCGTCAGGCGAGCAGCCGCTCCAACACCTCTGCCAGGGCCGGCACCTCACCGGTCGCCATGCGCCAGACCCGGTCCAGCCGTACGTCTGCGTAGCCGTGGATGAGCAGGTTCCCTAGATCCTTCGGAACGCGCCACGGAACCTCCGGGTGCATCTCTCGGTACGGCTGGCTGACCTTGCCGGACGCCTCTCCGAGAATCTCCAGCTGCGGTATTACGGCATCCGGTGTGCGGTCGTCCACCTCGAATGCCGCAAGATCGAATCCGAAGACCAGCCGCATGACCTTGCGCCAGGCATCGCGCGTATGGGCAACGTAGACCCGATCGTCATGCTGCGGCGTAGAGAACCCTCCGGAGCCGTAGCACCTCGTCTGCGAGGTAGGGACTTAGCCTTCCATTCTCCACAAGGTCGACGTCTTGGTGAAATACCCTGTCCTCGAGCACATGCTTGAACCAGATGAAGTCGAAGAGGCTCTCACAGGGCTGTCCGGCAGGAAGTCCACCAGGACGTCCACGTCGCTCGCGGGACCAAAGTCGCTGCGGAGTGCCGACCCGAACAGTGCCAGCTCGCGTACGCGGTATTCGCGGCAGACCGATCCCAGGACCTCCTTGTCCACCCGCTCTGCCAGGTCCCGATCGGGCACCGTCCCACCATCTCCCTTGCGCCAGTATAGCGTGCTCGGCGCCGACAGCCGGCACGGTGGAGCATGGCCCTCGTGTCGTGGATGGGACGGACCGAGCGGAAGGGTTGGCGCCAAGGGCGGGACGGCCGGCGGAGCGGCGTCAGCCCTCCGGGGGTGTGGGCGGCGAGGGGTGGAGGGCCGAACTTGGAGGACGTGCGGACCCATGGGGCAACGGCCGGCAAGGCCGTTCCCCTCCTCGCTGCCTGCCGGCGGCTGTCATCCGCCGCTACCCCCTGCGGGTGCACACGCGCGCGACCGCTTAGCACCGTGACCGCATCGCAGCAGGCAGATTCGCCCAGGAACGCGAATGCTGTCGTCACCGCCCGGGTGGAACGGAGGTGGTGGAGTGCCGGGCGATCCGCCGCCGGTGGGGGCCGTAGTTCGCGCACCGTTTTTGGGCGAGGACTGCCGGGTCGTGCGCGCCGAGCGCTTTGGCCCGGGTCTGCGCCTGTGCACGGTGGGCGTCGTGTCACAGGAGTACCGGGAGCGCATCCTCACGGCCGAGCAGGCGGCCCAGGTGGAGCAGGTCCGGTGCGCCGACACGTTCACCGGCGACGCCGCGCGCTTTCTCCTCGGCGTGGAGGCGATGCGCCTCGGTCTCGCGTACGAGTACGACCCCTACTTCGCCCTGTCCGTGTCCCGCGTCGACCCGCTTCCGCACCAGCTGGAAGCCGTGTACGAGCACTTCCTGCGCCTGCCCCGCATCCGGTTCTTGCTCGCCGACGACCCGGGAGCAGGCAAGACGATCATGGCGGGGCTGCTCCTGCGCGAGCTCAAGGCCCGAGGCCTCGTGAAGCGAATCCTGATCGTCACGCCTGCAAATCTGACGTTCCAATGGCAACGAGAGATGCGCGACAAGTTCCGGGAGACGTTCGAGATCGTGCGCGGAGACGTCCTGCGCGCGGCCTACGGCAGCAACCCCTGGCAGGAGAAGGACCAAGTGATCACGTCGGTGTCGTGGATCTCGCGCGTCGAGGACGCACGCGACAGCCTCCTCCGGGCCGGGCACTGGGATCTCGTGATCGTCGACGAGGCCCACAAGATGAGCGCCCAGGACCGCGACCACCCGACGTTGGCCTATCGCATCGGCCAGGCCCTTTCCGATATGACGGACCACCTTTTGCTCATGACGGCGACGCCTCACAAGGGCGATCCCGTGCACTTCTGCCTCTTCCTCGAGCTCCTGGACAAGGACGTCTACGGCGACGTGAAGAGCCTGGAAGAGGCGATGCGACGAAACCGCGCCCCGTTCTACCTCCGCCGCACGAAGGAGGCGCTTCGGAGCTTCCCCGATCCCGACAGCGGCAGGACCCATCCGCTGTTCACCCGGCGCGAGGTGCAGACGGTCCCCTTCCATCTCACGCCCGACGAGCACGCCTTCTACGACGAGCTGACCCGGTACGTCCAGGATCAGTCGGAGATCGCGGCCCAGGAGAACAGCCCGGCGGCCCGCGCCCTGCGCTTCACCATGGCCATGCTCCAACGGCGCTTCGCCAGCTCGGTGTACGCCTGCCGCCGCAGCCTGGAGCGGATGCGCGACCGAAGGCTCAAGATCCTCGAGGACCCCGAGGCCTACCTACGCGAGCAGCAGCGCAAAGCATGGCGCCTGAGCGAGGACCCGGACGACTGGGAGGAGGACGAGCGCGAGGAGTTCGAGCGGGAGCTCGAGGGCGTCGTGCTTCGGTTCGACCCCCGGTCGCTCCGGGCCGACGTGGCGCGCCTCGAGCGGCTCATCGAGCAGGCGCGTGCGCTGGAGGCGAGCGGGAGCGGAAGCAAGATCGAACAGCTGCGGAGGATCGCGACCGACCACGGCCTGTTCGGCGATCCGAACATGAAGCTTCTCGTGTTCACCGAGCACAAGGACACGCTCGACTACCTGGCCGGCGACGGGAAGGAGGGTCGCCCCCTGGGCTGGCTGAGGCGCTGGGGGCTCACGGTCAGCACCATCCACGGCGGCATGAAGGTGGGCGATCGCGACACGCCCGGGACGAGGCTGTTCGCCGAACGGGAGTTCCGGGAGACGAGCCAGGTCCTCGTGGCGACGGAGGCGGCGGGGGAGGGCATCAACCTCCAGTTCTGCTGGCTCATGGTGAACTACGACATCCCCTGGAGCCCGGTGCGCCTGGAGCAGCGGATCGGGCGCATCCACCGCTACGGCCAGGAGCACGACGTGTTGGCGATCAACTTCGTCGCCAGCCGTACCTCTCTGCAGCTTCTTTCCCATGCTCGTTCAAGCTTGCTCGGGCGCATGATTGCGTGACCGTGTTCGTGGGGGG
>JAILZS010000071.1 GCA_023512375.1 Bacillota bacterium
GGCGCGCGGCCCCCCGCCCCCCCCCCCCCCCGCCCCGCCCCGGGGGCGGGCGGCCGGGGGGGGGGGGGGGGGGGGGGGGCGGCCGGGGGGGGCCGCCCGCCGCGGAGGCAGTGCACCCCTGGCCTCAGGCGGGGGCCGAGACCCGGCCGGCGCCTTCTGAGGCGCCGGCTGCCCCCGCACCGGCCGCCTACCCGCCCCTCGCTCCCCTGCGCCAGCTGCGCCTCACGTACATCCTGGCCGAGGGCCCGGACGGGCTGTACGTGGTCGACCAGCACGCCGCGCACGAGCGCGTCCGTTACGAGGCGCTCGAAGAGGCCGAGGGCCGAGGCGGCGAGGGCGTGGCGCGCCAGCGCCTCATGCCTGCGGCGGTGGTCGACCTGACGCCCGCCCTGGTGGAGGCGCTCGAGGCGTACGCGGGCGAGGTGGCTTTGGCGGGCTTTCGGGCCGAGCCGTTTGGGGGTGCGAGCGTGCGCATCGCCGAGGCGCCGGCCGACGTTCGCCTACCGGGCCAGGTGCTGCGCGATCTGCTCTCGCTCCTTTCCGACCCGGGCGAGGCGGCGCCGCCTGCCCATCGCCGTCGGGCCCTCATGGCCTGCCGCACGGCGATCCGAGCGGGCGACGCCCTCGCCCCCCCGGAGATGGCCCGCATCCTCGACCTTTTGGCCCGGTGCCGCTTTCCCGCTACCTGTCCGCACGGCCGGCCCACCGTGCACCGCCTGCCCTGGGACGAGGTGGCGGCTTGGTTTCGGCGCCGTGCCTGAGGGGCGCATCATCCTCATCGCCGGCCCGACGGCGTCGGGCAAGAGCGAGCTCGCCTTGGAGGTGGCGGAGCGCCTGGCGGGAGAGATCCTCTCGGTCGACGCTACGGCGGTCTACCGCGGCCTGGATGTGGGAAGCGCCAAGCCCGACGCCGCCGCCCGGCGCCGCGTGCCCCACCACCTGTTGGACGTGGCCGATCCGTGGGAGTCGTACACCCTGGGACGCTTCCTGGCGGACGCCCGCCGCTGCCTTCTCCGCGTCCGGGATGCGGGAAGGGCTGCCGTCCTCGTGGGGGGGACGGGGCTATACGCCCGCGCCCTGGTGGAGGGATGGCGGCCGCCGCCCCCGCCCGACCCGCAGGTGCGGGCGGCCCTGACGCGGCGCGCTCGGGAGGAGGGCGTCCCGGCCCTGTGGCGGGAGCTTCGGGCGCGCGCCCCCGACGTCGCCGCCCGCCTCGCCCCCAACGACCGCACGCGCGTGGTGCGGGCGCTGGAGCGGCTGGCCGCAGGCGACCGGCCGAGTTCGGGCGAGGGGGGGCGGGATCCATCCCTGTCGCTCGTGGGCGAGGTGGAGGCGTACGTGCTGGAGCCGGAGCGGGAAGGTTTGGCGCGGCGGATCGAGGCTCGGGCCCAGGCGCAGTTCGCCGCCGGCCTCCTGGAGGAGACGCTCACCCTCCTCGGCCGAGGCGTGCCTCCCCATGCCCCCGCCCTGCGCAGCATCGGCTACCGGTGCGCGGTGGCCTGGGCCCTCGGGCGGGCGACGGAAGAGGAGGCGCTTCGGCGGACGGTGCGCGACACGCTGTCCCTCGCCCGGCGCCAGCGCACCTGGTGGCGCTCGGTGCCGTGGGCGAGGCGCGTGCCGCCCGCCGTCGCCCACCGCCTCCTGCTGGGGAGGTGACGGAGGGGGACGGCGTCGAACGCCGACCGCAGGGACGGCGGAAAGGGGGACGGCGATGCGGATCTACACCCGCACCGGGGACGACGGCGACACGAGCCTGTGGCGGGAGAGCGGCAGCCCGCGCCGGGTGTCCAAGGACGATGCGCGGGTGGAGGCATACGGCGCCGTGGACGAGGCGAACTCCGCCCTCGGCCTGGCCAAGGCCCTGCTCGAGGCGGGCATGGAGGGGGAACGCGCCCTCATCGACGGCGTGCAGCGGGACCTGTTCGCGCTCGGGGCGGAGCTGGCCACGCCGGACCTCACGCCCGCCGGCTGGCGGCTGAGGGACGAGGACGTGCGCCGCCTGGAGGGGGAGATCGACCGCCTGGACGCCGGCTTGCCGCGCCTGCGCTCCTTCGTGCTGCCCGACGGTTCCCCCGCCGGGGCGGCCTTGCACCTGGCGCGCGCCACCGTGCGCCGGGCGGAGCGCGCCTGCGTGCACCTGGCGCGTACCGTCGGCGGCCGGGAGGGGCTCAACCCCGCGGGGCTGCGCTACCTCAACCGCCTGTCGGACCTGCTGTTCGTCCTCGCGCGCCACATGAACGCCCGCGCCGGCGTGACCGAGACGCCGGTGGCACCCCGGCCCCCCGGCGGGGCCGGGGCGTGAGGGCGCCCGCGCGCCCCGACCGGCGGCGGCGCCTCCTCGTCGCCGCCACCCTTTTGGCTGCCGCCAACCTGCGCGTCGCCATCACCAGCGTGCCGCCCCTTCTGGGCGCCATCCGCCACGCCCTGGGCCTCGGGTTGGTGGAGGCCTCGTTCCTCACCACCCTTCCCGTCCTCGGCTTCGGCCTCATGGCACCCTTGGCGGCGCCGGCGGCGCGCCGCTTCGGGCTGGGGCGCGCCCTCCTCCTGTCCCTGGCCGCCCTGGCGGCGGGCCTGGCCGTGCGGGTGGGGCCGGACGCGGCCACCCTCTTCCTCGGCACCGCCGTGGCCAGCGCGGGCATGGCGGCGGGCAACGTCCTCATGCCGGCCCTCGTGAAGGAGTCGTTCGCCGCCGCCACGGGGTGGATGACCGGCCTGTACACCACCGCCATGGCCCTGGCGGGGGCCGCGGCGGCGGGCGCAAGCGAGCCGCTGGCGCAGGCCGTTTCGGGTCTGGGGTGGCGGGCCGGCCTGGGGGTGTGGTCGCTTCTCGCCGCCGCCGCCCTCCTGGTGTGGCGCGCCGCCGGTCCGGGCGGGACCGGGCCGGCGCCCGGACCCGACCCGGTGGCGATATGGGGTAGGGTGGCGCGCGACCCGGTGGCGGCCGCCCTCACCCTGTTCATGGGCCTGCAGTCCGCGAGCTACTACGCCGTCCTCACGTGGCTACCCACCGTCGCCCAAGCGGACGGCCTCGGGGCGGGGGCCGGGGGGCTTCTCCTCACCCTCGCCTCGGTGGTCGGCATGCCGTTGGGCCTCGCCCTGCCCGCCTGGTCGGAGCGCCTCCCCGCCCAGGCGTTGCCGGCGGCCGCCGTCTCCCTCTGCACCGCCGTCGGCCTGGCCGGGTTGGCGCTCGCGCCCGGGGAGGGGCTCGTGCTGTGGACGGTGCTGTTCGGCGTCGGGCAAGGGGCGTCGTTCCCCCTCGCCCTCACCCTCATCGGGCTGCGCACCCGCACCAGCGCCGACACGGCGGCGGTGTCGGCCTTCGTGCAGGCGCTTGGTTACGGCATGGCCGCCCTGGGCCCGGTGGCCGTGGCCCTCCTGCGCGAGGCGACCGGGAGCTGGACGGCGCCCATCCTCGTCTTGGCGGCGACGGCGGCCGTGCAGGCGGCGTTCGGGGTGCGCGCGGGCCGGCCCGGCTTCGTGCGGACCGAGGAGCAGGGGGCGCAGGCGTGAAGGGCGCTCGTGCGGAGGCGGCATGCGCCATGCCGGAGACCGGCGTACTCCCGGCGAAGGAAGCGCCCTGGAGGCTCGAGTCGGCAGCGGAAGAAGGAACCGTCTTCCTTACGCGACCCTGCCGCCGCGACTGTCGGGCGAGCATTCTTCGGCGCGCATCGGCCGCGTTCCCGGCGGCCGGCCGTCGCGCCATGCGGCCGTCACGGAGGGTTCTGCGCGGGAACGGGCAACTTGCCACCGCCCGTCAGGTGGGCGGGGACGGGGCAGGGGAGCGACGAACCAGGACGTGGGGCGTCGAAGAGACGACGACAACGGGAGGGAGACGGGCCGTGAGGCGACGCGGCGCGGCGGTCGAGCGGGGCGGAGCGTTGGCGGCGGCCGCGCTCCTCGCCGCGTTGCCCGGGGTGGCCGCCGCGCGCCCCGCCCCGCCCCCGTTCCCGCCGGTCGTGGCGCAGGCGCTGGCGGCGGTGGCGGCGCGCGCCCCGACCCTCGGCCTACCGGTGGGCGGCCCCCTGGCTCTCCCCCCCGAACCTCCCTCCCACACCTATCTCACGGCGCAGACGCGCGTAGGCAGGGGGGCGTGGAGCGTCCTCCTCGTGCGCACCGACGCCCCCTACGCGGTGGACAACCCGGCCATCGCCGAACCCGCCGCCCACGCCAGCCCGGTGGCGGAGTTCGGGGTGGCGCGGGCCCAGGGCCGCCCGTCCGACCGACCGGCGGCGTTGGCCGCCTACCTGTGGCGGGAGAGCCTCGCGCTCGGGGGGCTCGTGCCCCGAGGCGGGCTACCGCCCCTCCCCTTCGCCGGGGCGGCGAGATCGATCGACCTGGGCGAAGGCATCGTGGGGGCGGTCCGGCAGGCGGGGCCGGGGGCGGTGTCCATCACCTGGCGGGAGGGGGAGTGGACGCTGGCCGTGCTCGATGTGGCTCCCGCCACCGCCCGGGCCATCGCGCGCGCCCTGGTCGCGTACCTGCACGTCGCCCTGTTGCCGCCCCACCCCGGGGTGGCGGCGGTGGCGGTGGCGGTGGGCGGCGTGACCACCCGCCTGGCGTGGCTTGCCCGGGGCGACGTCTACCACGTGGAGGACGTCCTGGCATGGGGGGAGAACCCGGTGGCGGCTTGCGCCATGGCGGTCTCCTGGCGGGACCGCTGACGGCCGGAGGGGGGACGGGATGGCGGCGGCGGGGAGGCGGCGCATCCTGGTCGTGGACGACGAGGAGTCCATCCGCCTGGCGGTCACCCGCGCCCTGCGCGACGCCGGCTACGAGGTGGAGGCGGCGGCGGACGGGGAGGCGGCCCTCGTAGCCGTGGCCGCCCGCCCGCCCGACCTCGTGCTGCTCGACGTCATGCTGCCGGGGATGGACGGCCTCGCCGTGTGCCAGGAGATCCGGCGCCGCTCCGACCTTCCCGTGCTCATGCTCACGGCGCGGGACGACGACCTGGACCGCATCCTGGGCCTGGAGGCGGGCGCCGACGACTACCTCACCAAGCCTTTCCACATGCGCGAGCTCGTGCTCCGGGTGGGCGCCATCCTGCGCCGGGCGGGGACGACGTACGCGGCCGAGCGCGTCCTCCTCGACGGCGGCCGGGTGGAGGTCGACTACGCCTTGCGCCAGGTGCGGGTGGAGGGCCGGCCCGTGGCGCTCACCCCCACGGAGTTCGCCCTTCTCACCTACCTGGTGCGGCACGGCCGCCGGGTGGTGACGCGCGACCGCCTCCTGCAGGAGGTATGGGGGTACGACTTCCCGGGCGACGCCCGCACGGTGGATGTGCACGTCGCCCGCCTGCGGCGTAAGATCGAGGCCAACCCGGCCGAGCCCCGAGTGATCCTCACGCGCTACGGCATCGGCTACTACGCCGATGCGGAGGGGGAGGGCGATGCTCGCTAGCGTCGGCCTGCGCTGGCGCATCGCGGGCCTGTTCGGGGGCGGCGCCCTCCTCCTCTCCGCCCTCCTCACCGGCGTGGGGATCACGGCCCTGGCGCAGCTCGAGTTCGCCGCCGTTCAGGCGAGCGCCCTCGAGTCCGTGCAGGGCGCGGCGCAGGCGCTCACCGTGGCCGTGGCCCAACGCAGCCAAGATGTGGGCCAGGTGGTGCGCAGCGCCGCCCGGGCCGCGGCGGCGGATCTGTACTGGGTGAGCGGTGGGCGGGTGGTTGCCTCGAGCCCGCCCGGTCCACCCCCCGCCGCCCTTGCCTCCCTGCCGGTTCCGGCTTTCCCAGAGGCGGAGTTCACCGTCCAGCGCGGGACGTGGCTCGTCATGGCGGCGGCGCCGGCTGCCGTACCCTCCCCCTACCCCGGGCGCGCCGGGGAGGTGGTGCTGGTGCGCCGGCTGGCCGCCCTCCAGGCCGAGCTGACGGCCATCCAGCGCCGGCTGTGGGCGGTGGGGGCGGCTGCCGCCTTGCTGTTCGGCGCCTTCGGCTTCGCCCTCGCCCACTCCATCGCCTCCCCCTTGGAGCGCCTCACCCGGGCGGCGCGCCGAATGTCGGCGGGCGACCTGGGCCAGCGCGTGGGGACGGAGGGGGTGGGCGAGGTGGCCGCCTTGAGCCGCGCCTTCGACGCCATGGCCGACCGGCTGGCGGCGGTGGACGCCTTGCGCCGCCAGTTCGTCGCGGACGCGGCGCACGAACTGCGCACGCCGGTGGCGGGCCTGCAAGCGCTGGCCGAGGCCCTGGGCGGGGAGGGGGACGACCGCCTGCCAGCCGACGTCGGCGCCGCCCTGGCTGCGATCCGCCGGGAGAGCGACCGCCTGGGCCGGCTCATCGGGCAGCTTCTCGCGCTCTCCCGCCTGGACAACCCCGACCTTGCGCTGGAGCGCCTCGACCTGGCCGCGCTCGAGGTGGTGCGGGAGGCGGTGGGGATCGTGCGCCCCGTGGCCCGCGGGCGGGGGGTGGAGCTCTTCCTTGCGGGCGACGGCGAGGCGCGCGTGAACGGCGATCCGGACTGGCTGTGCCGGGCGGTGGTCAACGTGCTCGACAACGCGGTGCGGCATTCGCCCGACGGCGGCCGGGTGGAGGTGCGCGTCGCCAGGGCCGACGGCTTCGTCCACGTGGAGGTGGCCGACCGCGGACCCGGGGTGCCGGCAGCGGAGTTGGCGCGCCTGGGCGAGCGCTTCGTCCGTCTGTCGCGGGCGAGGGAGCGCGGTTCGGGCGGGGCCGGGCTGGGGCTGGCGATCGTGCGCGACGTGGTCGGTCGGCACGGCGGGACGGTGGCCTTCGCCCCCCGCCCCGGCGGCGGGCTATGCGTCACCCTGCGCCTGCCCGCCGCCCCGGAGGGCGGGGCGTGAGACGGGCGGCGGTGCGCCTGGCGGCGCGGGCGTTGGCCGCGGCGGCGCTGGCCGGGGCGGTGGTCGCCGCCGTCCTCCTCAACCTGCCGGTCCATCCCCCCGGCGGCCTGCGCAGCCCCAGCGGCATGCCCGAGGCGCCGGACATCGTCGCCCGCTTTGCGGCCCGGGCGATGCGGGTCGCCCCCCGCCCGGGCGCGCCCGCCCGGGTCGTCGACTTCCTCCCGGGCGGCTTGGGCTGGGCGATCGCCGGCTGCGGTCCCTCCTCCTGTCGGGTGCTCGGGACGCGGGACGACGGCCTGAGCTGGCGCGTGTTGTGGCGCGCGCCCGGCGTCCTCACGGGGCTTGCCTTCGCGGACGGCCGGACCGGCTACGCCTGGAGCCTGGGCGGCGCCTGCCCGGGACGAGGGTTCTGCCCCGCGCGGCTGTGGGCGACGCGCGACGGCGGCGCCACCTGGCATCTGGCCGCGGTGGGCGGCCGCGTGGCGTGGTCGGCGGTGGCCGTGGCGGGTGCGCGCACCCTGTGGGTGGTGGTGGGGGGCGAGCTGTTGCGCTCGGTGGACGGTGGGCGGCTGTGGACGCTGGTGCCCACGCCGGGGTGCATCCCCGAGGGGGTGCGCTTCGCCGCCGGCGCCGGCGTGGTGTGGGGGAGGGGGGCGGCCGGCCCGTGCGCCGAGGCGTCGGCGGGAGAGGGTTCCACCTGGCGGCCGCTTCTCGCCTCGCCCTTGCGGGGCGCGGCTGCCGCCGCCTTCTCGCACGCCCTTGCCGACCTCGGCCTTTCCGCCTTCGTCGGCCCCCTCCCGCCGGTGGTGGCGGCCTGCCGGGTCGCCGGTGCCTGGCCCGCTGGCGCGGGGGCATGGCTCGCCGTGCGCTGCGACGCCGTCGACCCGGGTATGGAAGTGGTCCTGCACACCCCTGGCGGGCAGGGGGGCTGGCGCCTCGCGTGGGCGGTGGCCGGGTGCGACGCCGCCTGCCGGGCGGCGGGAGGGGGGGAGACGCCCCTGGCCTTCGCGGCCGGCGCCGCCTGGCGCGCCGCCCCGGGCGGCGTGGCCGTCTCGCCGAGGCCGAACGCCCCCTTCCTCAGCGGCGGCCGCCTCTGCCCCCGGTCGGCGTGCGCCGTCCGCCTTGACGCCGTGGACGGACGGCACGCGTATGCGGCCACGGGCGGCGGCGTGTTCGTCACGTCGGACGGCGGCGGGCATTGGCACCGGCTTTGGCCGGCGGCCGGCCCCGGCCCCGCGCTGGCTGCGCAGCCCCTGCCCGGCGGTGCGGGGGTGGTCGCCCCGGCGGTCGCCCCCGGGTGGCTTGTGCGCACCGCCGACGGCGGGCGCACGTGGCGTCCCTGGCGCCACCTGGCGGGCGTGACCGTTGTCCGCCTGGACTTCCTGTCGTCCCGGGTGGGGTTCGTCTACGGCACCCGCGCCGGCACGGGGATCCTCTTGGCCACGGCGGACGGGGGCCGGCGCTGGCGCGCGGTGCCCCTTCCCTCCGGGCGTCGGGGGGCGGTGCCGGTGGGAGAGGTGGCCTTCGCCTCGCCCTCGCTGGGCGTGGTGGTCGACCGCTACGGCGATATGTGGCGGACGGAGGACGGAGGACGGCGCTGGACGCTCCTGCCGCCCCTTCCGTTCGGCGTTCCTCAGGCGGTGGCGTGGGAAGCGCCGGCGACGCTTTACGCCGCCGTCGCCCAGCCCAGGCGCGGGCTGGAGGGCGGGCACGTCGCCGTCCTCGAGTCCCGCGCCGGCGAAGGCTCCTGGCGTCCGCTCGTGGCCTGGCCCTGGCCGCCGCTCGGTCCTGCCGCGGCCGTGCTCGCCGCCCGGGGGCGGCGCATCGGGGCGGCGGCGTACGGGGGTCTGCTCATGAGCGGGGACGGAGGGAGCACCTGGACCGAGCTTCGCCTGCCCTCCGCCCTGCGCCCCTCCTCCCTGGCGTTGGCCGGCGCGTCGGACGGCTGGCTTCGGACCCCGGCGGGCGACGTGTACGCCACATCCGACGGGGGGCGCACTTGGCGGGAGATCGCCGGCTCCGGCTAACCGGGAGGGAGGGCCGAGGCGGGGCGCCAGACGGTCCGCCAGCGAACCCCCACGGCGACGGCGGCGACGAAGGTCCCCAGGAGGACGACGGCAGGGGGGAGGATGCTTCCCAAGGCGACGGCGCCTGCCCCGCCCATCCGCCACAGGGAGAGGGCGCGCGCCAGGGCGTCGGCCGCTCCGCCCAGGGCGGCGCCGCGGCAGGCGGCGCCGCGCGCCCAGGGGGCGAGGAGGGCGCCGGCCGCGAGCCCCAACAATGGGACGGCGGCGGTGGCGGCCGCCCCCAGGCGGCCGCCCCCACCGGCGACCGCCAGGGCGAGCAGGGGGAGGAGGACGGGGTAGCGGGTCCGCACGCGATCACCCCGCCTAGGGTGGGATGGAAAGGCGTCCGCCATGCCCATCGCCGGCGATGTCCTCGGGCAGGACGGTGGCGAGCAGGGCGAAGTCCGGCGCACGGGCGGTGGAGAGGACGCGCAGGGCGTGCCGGCGCAAGGAGCGCTCCACCAGGTTGCGCACGGCCCGGGCGTTGCCCCTCCCCTCGCCCATCTCGGCCAGCCCCCGCGCCAGGAGATGGGGCAGGCGCGCGTCCGCCGCGGGCGACAGGACGTATCCCCGGTCCCGGTACATGGCGCGGGCGATGGCTACGAGTTCCGCGGGGGAGAAGTCCGGGAAGTCGAGCCGGATGGGGATGCGGGAGGCAAGGCCGGGGTTCATGGCGAGAAGGGCGTCCATCTCTTCCCCGTAGCCGGCGAGGATGACCACCAGGCGGTGGCGGTGCTCCTCCATCTGGCGCACCAGCGTGTCCACGGCCTCGCGGCCGAAGTCCTTCTCCCCGCCGCGGGCGAGGGCGTAGGCCTCGTCCACGAACAGGACCCCGCCCAGGGCGCGCTCCACCGCCTCGCGCGTGCGGCGGGCGGTGTGGCCCACGTACTCGCCCACCAGGTCGCCGCGCTCCACCTCCACGAGGTGGCCGCGCTCCAAGGCCCCCATGCGGCGCAGCGCTTCGCCGAAGGCGCGGGCCACCGTGGTCTTGCCGGTTCCGGGTGGGCCGCGGAATACCATGTGCAGGGCCGTCGCCTCCGCCCGCAGGCCGACCGCCCGGCGCAGCCGGGAGACGGCGTGCAGGGCGTAGATCTCCCGCGCCGCCGCCTTCACCGACTCGAGCCCCACCAGACCCTCCAGGGGGGCGAGGGCGACGTCGGGCGGAGGCGGCGGCACGGGGGCGGGCGCAGCCGGCACGGGCACCGGTCGGGGGCCCGGTAGGTGGCCCAGACGGAGGAGCGCCTCCGC
>JAILZS010000014.1 GCA_023512375.1 Bacillota bacterium
GAAGAGGATCGCTCGCGTCTCCTTGTCTCGCTTGGGAACCTTGGCCCATAGGCCTCCCTCCTGCCTGAGGACGGGGACGTAGAACGCGACGATCTTCTCGAACAGAGCCTGAGTTTGTTCAAGCGCCTCGTTCTTGACGCCGTTCGGCCCCCACAGAGGGAGGATCGTGGTCCGCGTTGCGTTCACTTGCGCCATCTGCTCTCCCCCCTTCCTGAGCCCTTTCTTGCGCGTATACCGCGTGGTGGCTTCGGATCACGTCCGTTACTTGCATGCGAAATCGATGACTGCGCTGCCCGTAGAACAGGGCTACGAACACCGTGATGATGGTGATGAGGTCCCCCGTGAGGTCATTGTCCGCTGAAGCCGGAGGGCTGTCGTCGAGGTACACAATGAAGACCCTGCGCAGCCCACGCCATTTCTCGTTGATGCCGGATGCTTGTTCCGCAATCACGTCGACGGTCCACAACCTGGGGGACGACACCCCAAGACGCCGACGTGCTTCTGCAACACTGACAAAATCATCCATAAGACCATGATACATGGGTTAGCCTACTATGTCCACTTAAAGTGTAAGTCGGCGGACAGCACGACCACCTCGGGGCGCGTGCGCGCCCACGCCACGAGGTTTCTCGCGTGCACCCGGGTCAAGGTCTCCACGGCCTACCCCTCCTCCTGCATGGCGGCGAGCAAGGCGCGGTAGGCCTCGCGTTCGGCCTCGTCGCGGAAGCGGACGTAGTGGTAGCGGGGATCGCGCTCGCGCAGGCGTTCGATCCCCCGGCAGGGGTCGGTCATGGCGAGGACCACGAGCGGCCGCGCGCCATCCCAGGTCTCGGCCGGCCGGGCGAGAAGCTCGACGTCGTGGCCGTCGACCTCGTGCACGACCGCCCCGAAGGCGCTAAGCTTTCCGCCCAGGTCGCCGATGTCGAGCACGTCGGCCATGCGGCCGTCGCACTGCTGGCGATTCACGTCCACGTACACGCCGACGCCGGGGATGCGATGGTGGGCGAGGACCTCGAACGCCTCCCACGTCTGGCCCTCCTGGAATTCGCCGTCGGACATGAACACCCAGGTGCGCCCGCTCTCTCCCTTCAGGTGCCGTGCCAGCGCCACGCCCAGCGCCTGGCTCAGCCCCTGCCCCAGGGAGCCGGTCGTCACCTCCCATGCCGGGGGAGTGCTCGGCGCCGATCATCTCCACCGTCCAGCCGTCCCGGTTGAATTGGGCGAGCCCCTCGGGGGCCATCCGACCCACCTCGATGAGCGTGGCGTAGAGCACGAGCGCATAGTGGGCGGGGGAAAGGTAGAAGCGGTCAAGGTCGGGGCGGTGGGCCCCGTTGTAGCCTGCGCCCGTGAAGGCGCGGGGGTTGTCCGCCCTAGGCACGCCGGGAAAGGGCAAGGGGAGCATGGGGGCGACGCTTGGGCCCAGGCGCATGACGCGCGTGTAGAGGGTGGCCAGGACCTCGGCCGAGGAACAAGCCTGGCTCAGGTAGCCGCCGTTCTGGACGATGGTGTGTTCCAGGACCCGGCGGCGCACGCTTCGCGCCACGCGGTACGCGTGCTCCACCCAGTAGGTCGCCGTCGCGGTAGCCATCACCGGGCACCTCCCTTGGACCTGGACCGCCGCGCGAGCTCGACGACGCGGGCGAGGCCTTCCTCGTACGGAGGGCGGACGACGCCGCACTCGGTGACGATGGCGGTCACGAGTCGGGACGGGGTGACGTCGAAGGCGGGGTTGCGCACCGGGGTGTCCGGCGGCGCGATCGCGTGGTCGTCCACCTGCAGGACCTCGGCCGGGTCGCGTTCCTCGAGGGGGATGGCGTCGCCGCTGGGCGCGGTGAGGTCGATCGTGCTCGTGGGGGCGGCGACGTAGAAGGGCACGCCGTGCGCGGCCGCGGCCAGGGCCAGGGCGTAGGTGCCGATCTTGTTGGCGACGTCCCCGTTGGCGGCCACGCGGTCGCACCCTACCAGGCACAGGTCGACGTGCGCCGTGCGCATGATGTGGGCGGCCGCGCCATCCACGATGAGGGTGTGCGGCACGCCCAGGCGGGCGAGCTCCCAGGTCGTCAGGCGCGCCCCCTGCAGACGCGGGCGCGTCTCGTCCACGTACACGTGCACCCCCCTCCCCGCCTCGTGGGCGGCGCGGATGATCCCCAGGGCGGTGCCGTAGTCCACCGTGGCGAGCGACCCCGTGTTGCAATGGTGGACGATGTGCGCCCCCGGCGGCACGAGCTCGAGGCCGTGGCGGGCGATGGCGCGGTTGGTGTCCACGTCCTCCTGGGCGATGGCGAGGGCCTCCTCCTCCACGCAAGCCGCCAACGCCGCCGCCGAGGGCCAGGGCTGGCTGTGCGCGCGCACGAGCACGCGCTCCACCGCCCAGGCCAGGTTGACCGCCGTCGGGCGCGCCGCGCACCGCCATGTCCCGGATGGCCGCTGCCACGTCGGCGCACGTGGTCAGGTCTAGGTACACCACCTCCGCTGGGAGGCGGCGCTGGTCGAGGAGGCGCAGCCGGTCCCCGAGCCAGATCAGGCTGAGTTCCCCCGCCATGCCGGTTCCCCCCCACCCCCGCCGTCCCTGTCGGTTCCCCTCGCACCGGAACCGTTTCCACGCGCCGCGTCTCGCCCCTTCGCGCCATCCCGACCTGGTGGCAGGGTGGGGATGCCGCCCGGGCGGGCTGGGGACGCGCGGGGGCTGGCCGCATCGGCCGGGGCGAGGACCCACCGCGGCGCCACCCGCACACCTCCGGGCGAGGCCGTTCCCAACCGCTGCCGTCTTCTTCCCTCGCCGGCCGGCGGTCGAAGGAGGGGCGGAGCCTGGGGTGATGCGCGCTAGCGGCCGCCGTGCGCCAGGGCGCGCAGGCGTCGGGGGTAGACGGCGATGGGGCTCCGGGGTCCGCGGTAGTCGATCGCCCCCCGCCGCCTCAGGTCCGCCAGGATGGCGCTCACCTGCTCCCGCGTGGCGTACACGTGGGCGGCCCACTCCTCGTGGGTCATGGGCGGGAGGAGAATCCTGGGCTCGCCGCCGGCGCCGGCGTCGTATGCCTCTGTCGCCCCCGCCGCTTCCTCCGCCAGCTCGGCTAGGCGTCGGACGACGCGCTCGCGCACGCTGGCGAAGGCGAGGTCCTGGATGCGTTCCGTCAGGGTGCCGATACGGTGGAACAGGTACTCGAGCACCTCCCGGGCGGCATCGGGCCCCTCGAGGATGTAGCGCACGACGTCCTGGCCGTAGACGGGCACGACCACGGCGTCCGTCTCCGCCACCACGGTCTCCTGGCGCGCCCGCACGCTGCAGAAGCACATCTCCCCCACCGCGGCGCCCGCCCCCGCCACCTGCAGGCGAAGCTCGCGCCCGCGCGGGGAGGCCAGGCTCTCCCGCACGGTGCCTGCCTGCACGAGGTAAAGATGGTCGGTGCGATCGCCGCGTTCGTAGAGCACCTCCCCCGCCCGGAGAGGGCGGGGGAGGCGGCCGATGGCGCGTTCCCGAGCCAGGTAGACCGCGAGGCCGGTGAGGGCCGTGCACTCGGTGTGGCTGGCGAGTTCTAGGCCTGCGCCGCCGGCGAGGGGCGGGCGGGAGGGCGGTTCCACGGCTGCCTTGCCCCCTATGCCGGCCCCCGCTCGGCGCGCACCGCACGCGCCTGGCGCAGGCCGCTCCAGAGGCTTCCGATGCCGATGCCCAAGACGGTGACGACGACGAGGACGAGGCCGAGGTTGACGGCGTCCAGGTTGGGGATGCGAAGGCCGGTCGGGAGGGAGAACCCCGCCACCTGGGGCATGAAGATCCCCAGGGCCCCGCCGGCCATGAAGGCGAGGCCGCCATAGGCCAGGGTCTTCCCGGCCACGCTGTGGGCGAGGCGTTCGGCAGTGTCGGCGGGTAGGCGGATGCGGCGGCTGTACGCCCCGAAGGCGGCGCCCGCGACCGCCTGCACGACCATCGTCCCGAAGCCGAAGACGGCCCCCGGGGCCCAGCCCAGAAGGTGCGGCATGGCCGGGGCGAGGGCCGTGTACAGGACGAGGGCGAAGGCGCCGAAGCCGAAGCCTGCGAGCACGCCGTGGACCGCCGCCATGAGGGGGGTGGGGGGCCTGAGCGCTAGCTCCTGCTCGGGGCGGTGCTGCTCGTGGTGGTCCCGCCGCAGGTGCAGGTGCAGGGCGCGGTCGAAGCGCAGGATGTGGGCGCCGGCCACCGCCATGGCGAACCCCACCGCCAGGTACACGTAGTTGTTGAGCCCGGGCACGAGGAAGAAGCGGCCCAGGGCGAGGTTGGAGAGCTGAGAGGCGACGGAGCGCTCCAGGGTGAAGGCGAGGGAGAAGATGAGGCCCGTGAGCAGGCCGCGCCGCGTCGAGTAGCTTCCCACGGCGTAGCTGAAGGTGATGGGCCACGTGTGCTCGTCGGGTGTGATGCCATGCACGAGGCCCAGCACGAAGGCCGTGAGGAGGATGGCCGCGGTGCCGTGCACGGGACCCGCCCCCTTCCGTTGCGTGTGGACTGCAGTTGCAGTAATATCGCATTACCAACCTACATCGGATGCCGACCCGGCGTCAACGGGTGGGGAACGGGGGCGGAGACATGGCGGGGGAGCGACGGGCGGCGGCGCGCGTCCCGGCAGGGCGCGAGGCGTTCGCAGCCGCCCTTAGGTCGCAGGGGCTTCGCGTCACCGCGCCCCGTCTCGCTTTCTACGACGTCTTGGTGCAGGCGGCCGAACCGCTCACGCCCCAGGAGATCGGCGACCGGTTGGCCGCCAGCGGCGTGAACCAGGCCACCGTCTACCGCCTTCTGGAGGCGCTCACGGCCGCGGGCGCGCTCGTGCCGCAGCTGGTGCGCGGCTCGCAGGTGGGCTATGAGCTCTCGCCTCCGTTCCGCCGTCACCACCACCACCTGCGCTGCCGGGGATGCGGGGCGCTCACGGACATCGAGGGATGCGACCTCTCCGACGCCTTGCGCGAGATCGCCCGCCGCCACGCCTTCCGCGTGGAGGGGCACTCCCTCGAGGTGTACGGCCTGTGCGCCGCCTGCCTGGAGGGGCCGCGGCGGTAGCGTTCCCGCTTGTGCCTCGTCCGCCCCGAAGCCGGTGAGGCGGCCCACGCAGAAAGACGGCGCGGCGCAAGAGGCGCCGCGCCGAAGCCGCCATTCCCTCGACTCGAGCCCGTGCTGCCTGGGTGCTCAGGGCGAATCACGGCGGCATCGTCCAGGGGCGGTTGGTGCCTATGTCCAGGGGGTGCCGGCCGGCTTCGCTTGGGCTTCAGGGTAAGGACCGGGCACCGCCTCGCACCGTGGACTTGGCGACGGTGCCGCTCAACGGGAGACCGAAGCGCGAGCCCGGTGTCGACGCACGGCGTTGCCCTTGACCCCCGGGGTGGGTGGCTCGACATGACGACGATCTCGGCGAAACCTTCAGGCCTCGGCCGACGTCCCACGGGGCGGGCCGTTTGCGGTTACGGCGTTTCCCTCGACCGCCGCCCCCGTCACCGTGTCCCCGGGCGGTGGGCGTACGGTGGCGCCGAGGAGGAAGGTGCCGCTCCTGTGGTTCCCCGCGACGGCGCCGGCTTGGCGGCGGTACCCGGGGAGTCCGGGGCTTGCGTGATGCCGGTGATGGTGCCGACCGCCTGGCACGCAGTTGGAAGGTGCGACGGCGATGCCGCGCCCGCCCGCGCTCTTGACGAGCGCATCGCCCTCGACCCGGTGCTCGGTGCGGTTGCCGAGCCTGGCGTCGTCGCCCTCCAGGAGGAAGTTCCCAAGGCTGACGGCGACCGCGCCCCCAACCGCGGAGTGTGCACGCCGCCGAGGTCGCCCGGCGGCGTGCTTGCATGCGGTGAAGCAGGAACCACGCGCCGGGGAGTTCGACGCCTACTCCAGGGCCGCGTCGCTGGCGTCCGAAACCATGTCCGGGACAAGGCTGCCATGTTGCGACGGAAGCAACGCTAGGGCCAGCGTTGCCGCCACCGCGGCCACTGCCATACCGATCCACATGGCGTTGTCCATGCCGTGGATGAAGGCGCGACTGGCCATGGCCTTGATTGCGCTCACATAGGCTGGGCCAAGCTTACTCGCAACGGCGTACGTGGCGGAGATGGATTTCTCCATCATCAAGGATAAAGATGATGGGAGATGAAACAGCCGTGGGATCGCCGACATGTGGCTGTGAAAGCCGCTGTTCTCCAGGCTGCCAAACACCGCGACGCCAAGGGTGCTTCCGATCTGGATGAGTGTGCTGTTCACCGACGAGCCGACTCCGGTTTGGGACTGGGGCAGAGAACCGATCACGGATTCTTCGCAGGGAGCCATGGTGGTGCCGATTCCTGCCCCGAGGCCGATGAGTGCGGGTAGGATGTCGATGTATGACCAGCTGCTGGTGGTGTGCGCCAGATACCAGACACTGGCGCCCGTGATCAGCAACCCAGCCGCTACCACCAGCTTGGTTCCCGTGTGCCGAACCGCAAGGCTGGAAATAAGGGAGAAAACCGCAATCGCGGCGGCCTCAGGCACAAGTCTCAACCCGGTGGCGAACGGTCCGTTGCCAAGAATGGATTGGAGGTACTGCGTTGACAGGAAGAGGCTGCCCATGAGCACAAAGTAGGCAATGGATATGCTGGCAGACGCCATGCTGAATCTCATGTTGCGAAAGAAGTGCATGGGGACCAACGGGTTTGTCACTCGTAATTCCCACACCACAAATGCGATGATTCCCGTTGCTGCCAACAACAAGGCCAACAGTATGGGGCGCGAGGTCCACCCCTGTACAGGTCCTTCGATGATCGCCCAGACAAGCGCGATCAAGCCTAGAGCAGAAATGAATAGACCGATGAGATCGGCACGAGGACCCGTGTGGCGGGAATTGGGAACGAAGGGTATGACGAGAGCTATGCCGACCATCACGATGGGTACGTTGACCCAAAAGATGCTCTGCCAGTTGTAGAGTTGCAGAAGTTTCCCGCCGACGATCGGCCCGAGAATGGCACCGATGCCGAGCGTTGCCGACCATAAGCCGAGCGCTTGGGACCGTTCGTGAGGATCGCGGAAGATGTGGGAAATAGAAGACAACGTAGCCGGCATGATGAAGGCTGCGCCAGCTCCCATGACCGCGCGCCATACGATCAGTTGATCTGGTGAGATGGCAAAGGTCGCCAGCGTGGACCCAGTTCCGAAGAGGATAAGTCCGAAAATTAGGCCGAGTTGCCTGCCGTATCTGTCGGCCATATGGCCGCAAGTCAGCAACAGTACAGAGAAGGTGAGTGTATAGCCGTCCACGATCCACTGGAGCTGGTCTTCCGAAGCGTGGAGCTTGGACGCGATGGTTGGCACCGCGACGTTGACAATCGTGGCGTCCAAGGCGATGACGACAAGACGGATGCACAACACGGCGACCGCCAACCAGCGGCGGCGCGGGGGTAAGGGCGGGCTCGTCAAGGGCGGCGAGTCTCCTTTCGCGTGAGCGAAGGACACGCTCAAGGCCTTGGCCCGGTGCGCGGAAGAACGGGCGAGGCGGGGGGGCGAGCGCAACCCCCGGATGGGGTCCGTCGGGGCGTCTTAGGCCCGCGTCGCGGACGACATGCTGGCAAGCGGAAGCGGACGCAAACGGACTCCTAAGCCGATGCAAACCGGTTGCGAACGACGGGTGGCGACGTGGATGCGGGTGTCTAGGCCATCAAGGCCCGGGGCATCCAGGGCGTCGCCGGTGGAGGCGGCTTGGCAGGTTTGGCCGCCGCCCTGCCGTGGACGCCGCATCTGCGGGCAACGGCGGCGTGGATCGCTTGGGCGGCGGTCCGGGTGTCGTCGTCGGGACGGGGCAGAGACCGCCCGCCAACGCGATCGCCGACACAGGGCCCGAACGGCAGACGGAAGATGTGCGAATTGCGGCGAGATTCGTGTCCACATGGCCCGCCGCCGTGCTACGGTGGGGGCGGCGGCCGCGCCGGCCCGGCCGCCCCCGCCCGGGTGCGGGAGGCCCGCCCCGCAGCCGGTTCCGGCGGCGTAGGGCGCGGGGGTCGGCCCCAAGGTGAGGGCGCCCGCCCCGCCCGGCGGACGGACGCGGGCGCCGGGAGGGGATGACATGCAATATCGGGTGCTTATGCGCGTCAACGGCCGCCCCGTGGAGAGGGAGACGGAGCCGAGGACGCTCCTCGTCCACCTCCTCCGGGACGAACTCGGCCTGACGGGCACGCACGTCGGCTGCGACACCAGCCAGTGCGGCGCCTGCACGGTGCTCATGGACGGGCGGGCGGTGAAGTCGTGCACGGTCCTGGCCGTGCAGGCCGACGGGCATGAGATCGTCACCGTCGAGGGCCTGGCGGACAGCGTCGACGCCGCCCTCCGCTATGGCGGCCTTCACCCCCTGCAGGAGGCGTTCGCGCGCGCCCACGGCCTGCAGTGCGGCTTCTGCACGCCGGGCGTGCTCATGGCTGGCGCCGATCTCCTGAGCCGCAACCCGGACCCGTCGGAGGCCGACGTGCGCGAGGCGCTGGAGGGCAACCTCTGCCGCTGCACGGGATACGAGAACATCGTCGCCGCCGTGCGCCTGGCGGCCGAGCTCCTGCGCGAGCGGCAGCAGGCCGGCGCGGGCCGGCCGGCGGCGCACGCGGCGGGGGGTGGCGACTGATGCCCACCCTGTTCGGCACCCCGGTGCGCCGGCGGGAGGACGCCCGCCTCATCCGGGGGGAGGGGCTGTACACGGACGACGTGCGCCTTCCCGACATGGTGTACGCCGCCTTCGTGCGCAGCACCCACCCCAGCGCCCGCATCCGCGTCGACGCCTCGGCCGCCCGTGCCCTGCCCGGGGTGCTGGCGGTGTTCACTGCCGACGACGTGGCCGGGCGGGTGGGCGACGTCCCCACCGCTTGGCTTGTTCCCGACTCCGGCCTGCGCACCCCGCCCCGACCGGTCCTGGCGCGGGACGTGGTGCGCTACGTGGGCGAGCCCATCGCCATGGTGGTGGCGCGCACCCGCGCCCTGGCCGCCGACGCCGCTTCCGCCGTGAACGTCGCCTACGAACCCCTTCCCCATGTCACCGACGCCCGCGCCGCCCTCGCCCCGGGTGCGCCCCAGGTGCACGCCGGCGTGCCGGGAAACGTCCTGTTCACCTGGCATGCGGGCGACCGGGAGGCCACCGACCGCGCCTTCGCCGAGGCGGAAGTGGAGGTGTCGCTCTCCATCCGCAACCAGCGGCTGGTGCCGGCGGCCATGGAGCCCAGGACGGCGGTGGCCGCCCCCACGCCCGAGGGCGGCCTCACGCTTTGGACCACGAGCCAGAACCCCCACATCGCCCGCTTCGTGCTCTCGGGCATGCTCTCCCTGTCGGAGCAGCGGCTTCGGGTGGTGGCGCCGGACGTCGGGGGCGGGTTCGGGAGCAAGATCCCCGTCTACCCGGACGAGGCGATGGTGGCCCACGCCGCCCGCGTCCTCGGCGTGCCCGTGAAGTGGACCGAGACCCGGTCGGAGGCCTTCGTGGCCACCATCCACGGGCGCGACCAGGTGCAGGACGTGGCCATGTGCGGCCGGCGCGACGGCACGATCACGGGCATCCGCGTGCGGGCCACCGCCAACATGGGCGCCTACCTGTCGCTGGCCGCCCCCGGCGTGCCCACGATCCTGTTCGGCCTCATCGTGCCGGGGGCGTACCGCATCGGCGCCGTCGACGTGGAGGTCGTGGGCGTCGCCACCCACACCACGCCCACCGACGCCTACCGCGGGGCGGGGCGGCCGGAGGCGACGTTCCTCGTCGAGCGCCTGGTGGACACCTTCGCCCGCCGCATCGGCATGGATGCGGCCGAGGTGCGGCGCCGCAACTTCGTGCCCGCCTCCGCCTTCCCGTACGCCACCCCCACGGGCCTCGTGTACGACAGCGGCGACTACGCGGCGGCCATGGACCGGGCCCTGGAGGCGGTGGGGTACGAGGCGATGCGCCGCCGCCAGGAGGACCTGAGGCGCGAGGGACGCTACCTCGGCATCGGCCTGAGCACCTACGTGGAGGTGTGCGGCCTGGGGCCCTCCAAGGTGGCCGGCGCGGTCGGCTTCCAGGGCGGCCTGTGGGAGAGCGCCACCGTGCGCGTCCATCCCTCCGGCAAGGTGGCGGTGATCATCGGCGCCTCGCCCCACGGTCAGGGGGAGGAGACCACCTTCGCCCAGATCGTAGCCGACGCCCTGGGAGCGCCGTTCGAAGACGTGGAAGTGGTGCACGGCGACACCGCCGCCACCCCCATGGGATGGGGGACCTACGGCAGCCGCACCACCCCGGTGGGCGGCGGGGCCGTGAGCCTGGCCGCCCGGCGGGTGGCGGACAAGGCGCGCCGCCTGGCGGCTCACCTGTTGGAGGCAGCCGAGGAGGACGTGGTGGTGACCGACGGCCGTTACCATGTGGCCGGCGCGCCGGCGCGCTCGCTCTCGTTCGCCGACGTGGCCCTCCAGGCCCACCTCGCCTGGCGTCTGCCGGACGGCATGGAGCCCGGTCTGGAGGCGTCCGCCTTCTACGACCCGGAGAACTTCGTCTTCCCCTTCGGCTGCCACGCCTGCGTGGTGGAGGTGGACCGCAACACGGGCGAGGTGCGCATCCTCCGGTACGTGGCGGTGGACGACTGCGGCCGCATCATCAACCCCATGATCGTCGACGGCCAGGTGCACGGGGGGGTGGCCCAGGGCCTGGGCCAGGCGTTGTGGGAGGGGGCGGTGTACGACGAATCCGGCCAGCTCGTCACCGCCTCGTTCCTCGACTACGCCCTCCCGCGCGCCCGCCTCATGCCGCACATCGAGACGCTGCACACCGAGACGCCGTCGCCTCACAACCCCCTGGGGGTGAAGGGCGTGGGGGAGACGGGCACGATCGCCGCCACCCCCGCGGTCGTCAACGCCGTGGTGGACGCCCTTGCGCCGCTGGGGGTCGAGCACGTGGACATGCCGATGACGCCCGAGCGCCTGTGGCGGATCCTGTCCAGGGCGCAGGGCCGGGCGCCCGAGGAGGTGCGGGCATGATCGCCGAGGCGTTCGACTACGAGCGCGCCGACAGCCTGGAGGCGGCCCTCGCCGCCCTTGCGCGCCGGCCGGGGGCCAAGGTGTTGGCCGGGGGCCACAGCCTTCTCCCCCTGCTCAAGCTGCGGCTCGCCCAGGTGCCGCTCCTGGTGGACATCGACGGCGTGGGCGAGCTCGGCGGCGTGCGGGTGGAGGACGGCGACCTGGTGGTGGGGGCGCTCGCCCGCCACCGCGACGTGGCCGACTCCGAGGCCGTGCGCCGCGGCTGGACGGCGCTCGCCCAGGCGGCATCGCACGTCGGCGACCCCCAGGTGCGCAGCCGGGGGACGGTGGGCGGCAACCTCGCCCACGGCGACCCCGCGTCGGACCTTCCCACCGCCGTCCTCCTGTTCGACGGCGTGCTCACCGTCGCGAGCGGCGCGGGCCTGCGGCAGGTGTCCGCCCGCGACTTCTGGCTCGGGCCCTTCGCCACCGCCCTGGGCGAAGGGGAGATCCTTACGGCCGTGCGCATGGCGCCCCTGGGCGATCGCGCCGCCAGCGCCTATCGCAAGTTCCCCCACCCGGCCTCGGGCTACGCCGTCGTCTCGGTGGCGGCGGCGGTGCGGCTGGACGGGGAGGGTCGGGTGGCCGAGGCGCGGGTGGCGGTCGGGGGGGCGACGTACGTCCCCTTCCGCGCCGCCGCCGCCGAGGCGGCCATGGTGGGCGTGCGGCCCGACCCCCCCGCCTGCCGGGAGGCGGTGGCCGACCTGTTCGCCGGCCAGGAGCCGGCGGGCGACATGTACGCCTCCGCCGACTACCGCGCCCACATCGCCCGCCTGTACGCCGCCGACGCCCTCGCGGCGGCGGGGGCGGCGGCCGCGGCCGGCTGACGGCTCGCGCGAGAGCCGGGGCCGGCGCCCACCGGGGCGCCGGCCCCAGCCTGTCGTCAGGACCGATCGGGCCGGGGCGAGGGGAACCATCGGCGCACACCGGCGTTGCGGCCGTCCCCCTTCTCCCTGGTCTCCCGTCGTCCCGCCCCGATCCGAAGGAAGGCGCCAAAGAAAGCCCCGAAGGCCTTAGCCACAGGCCTTGCCTGCCCCCTAGCCTGGAAGGCGAAAGGGGCGGACCCCCGCACGGCGGCGAAGGCTCCCGCCCCGACGGCAAAGGGGGCATCCATCATGGCGGTTCGCCGTTCCTGGGCATGGATCGCAGGGCTCGGCGTCGCGGGACTGGTGGCCGCGGGCGCGGTGGGCATGACGCAGGCGGCCTCCCGGCCCCGTCCCGACGAAAGCAGCGTGAGCCTCAAGGGCGTGCACACCCGCTACACGTTGCACCTCACGATCGTAACCGGCGGCATGATTCACAAGCCGGGCTGGCCCAAGTTCCTCGCAAACGGCAAGTCCAGCGCGCGCATCGTCCTACCGGCGCACGCCCTGGTCACGGTGCTTCTTCGCAGCTATGACGACGGCGCTGCCCTCACCCCCGCCCACTTCGCCGCCGTGGACGGTACGGTGGGCGGCGTGGTGCGCATCGGCGGCAAGGCGGTGAAGGGCGTGGCGCCCAAGGACGTGTCCCACACGTTCACCGTCGTCGGCCTTGACCTCAACGCCCCCATCCCGGCCGTGACGGGGAAGAAGAAGTTCCTCACCGAGACCTTCCAGTTCGTCACCGGCGCCCCCGGCACGTGGGAGTGGCAGTGCTACGCCCCCTGCGGGACCGGCAAGACGGGCTGGGACGGCCCCATGATCACGCCCGGCTACATGATGGGCACGCTGGTCGTGCGCTAGGGAGCGCCGACCGCAGTCGATGAGGGGGGATCCGCCATGGCCCGTCCGGCGCGCGCCCTGGAGGTCGCGGTCGACCCGGGCTCCGTGTACGAGGCGGCGCCCGACCGCCTCCTGCGGGTGGGGCTGGCAAGCCTGTGGCTCCTGGACGGCCTGCTCCAGGCCCAGCCGGGCATGTTCACCATGGACATGGTGAGCACGATCATGCAGCCCGCGGCCACGGGCCAGCCCGGGTGGCTGTCGGGCCTCGTCCACTGGTCCGTCGTCCTCGTGACCCCGCGCGTCGCGGCCTTCAACTGGGGCGTGGTCCTCCTGCAGCTGGCCATCGGCGCTTTCATGCTCGCCCCTCCCGGCGCCTTCAGGCGGCTGGGCGTCGTCCTAGGCGGGGCGTGGGCGCTCGTGGTGTGGGTGTTCGGCGAGGGGCTGGGGCAACTCCTCACGGGGTCTGCCACGCCCCTGTCGGGGGCGCCGGGGAGCGCCTTCGTCTACCTGGTGGGGGCTGTCGTCCTCCTCTGGCCGGGGGGCGCGGCGTCGGCCCGCATCGCCGGCCGCAGCGCCGTCGCCGTCGCCGCCTCGGCCATCCTGGCCCTGAGCGCCCTCCTTCAGCTCAACCCCCTCTTCTTCACCTCCCTTGGCCTGTCGAGCCCCTTCGGCCAGGCGGCCATGATGGGCCAGCCGTCCTGGCTCAGGGCGCCTATCGCCTGGGCGGCCACAGCCGCCGCCTCGGCGCCGGTCGCCGCCAACGCCCTCGCCGTCCTCCTCTTCGCCCTCGCGGCCGCCTGGCTGTGGCAGCGCCCGACCCGGCGGTGGGAAGGGATCCTCTTGGCGGTCACCCTGGTCTGGCTGGGCCTCGTGTGGTGGCTGGGGCAGGACTTCGGCATGCCCTTTAGCGGCATGGAGACCGATCCCAACACGGCGGCGCCGCTCGCCCTTCTTGTCTTCACCGCCTACGTCGCGCGGCGGCGCGCCCTGGCGGGGCGGGGGAGCGGCGTCACCCAGCCGCTGGCGGGGAAGGCATCTTCCGCCGCCTGACGGCGGCGCCTGGCGCGGCCGGAGCATGTGGGGCGGGGGCGGTCCCCCGCCCCTGCCCGTGGTAGGATGGACGGGAGGTCGGGCAAGACCGACCCCGGGGGTGAACGTGAAGCTCGCCGCCTACTTAGGCCGCCTCCCGTCCGTCCAGGTGAGCGCCGTCGCGAAGCGGGCGGGCCCAGAGGCCGAGGGGGCCCTTGCCCGCGCCGGCGTGGAGGGGCTCGCCACCCACTTGGCGGGCGCGGAGCGGGTGGCGGCCTTGTTCGACTGCCTCGACCCCGAGGTCCGGCGCGTCGCCTACCGCCTGGCGATGCTTCCGGGGAGCGAGGCGCCCGTGGCGCTTCTCGTACACTTCCTGGGACAGGGGTCAGGGGCTGGGCGCGCCCGGGTGGAGGAGGCGGTTCGCGCCCTGTGCGACGCCGACCTGGCCTTCTGGGTGCGGCCTGACGCCGTCGCCATGCCGGAGGAGTTCCTCCCCGGCGTCGTGCGCGTGCTCGAGCGGCGGGCGGTGCGGGTGGTGGCGGCGGACGGCGTGCCGCGCGAGCGCGTGTGGGAACGCCCGCCAACCCGCGTCGTGGCCGACCTGGCGCGACTTCTCGGCCGCCTGCGCCTGGGGGCGGCGACCACGCGCACGGGACGCGTGGCGCGGCGCGAACAGCTTCGCCTGGCGGCGTACGTGGAAGGGGGCGGGGAGGGGATCGCCGCCGCCACGGGGCGGGACTTCGACCTCGCCCCCGCCTGGGACGAGTACGACGCCCGCCTCGCTCCTTGGCTTGCGGTGGCGGCGTTGTACGGTCTCGTGCGGGTCGAGCGCGGCCGGGGGGTCGTGCCGTCGCCGGAGGGGGAGCGATTCCTCGCCCAGGACGCGTGGTGGCAGTGGGAGAGGGCGGCGGAGGCCTGGCTCCACCTCATGCGCCGCCACGGCGCGGGCCTGCGCGCCTTGTCGCCCGACTTCATCGCATCCTCGCCCGAGGGCGGGTGGCTGGACCTGGAGGCGGCGGCCGAGGAGTACGGGCGGGCGAGCGACCCGTGGGGGCTCACCCCTCGCGCCCTCCTCCGGCTCATCTCCGCCACCGGCTACCTACTGGGCACGCTTCGCCTGGCGAGCCGGGGCGAGGCGGCGGCCGGAGAGACGCCCCTGCCCCTCGTCATGCCGACGGCGGCCATGCGCGCCCTGGCCGAGCGCAAGGCGGCGCCGTTGGTGCCGGTCGAGGGGCGGCTGCACCTGGACGCGAACATGGAGGTCGTGGCCATGGGCGACCTGCCGGCGCGCCTGTGGGCCGACCTGGCGCTCTGGGCGCAGCCTCGGACGCTCGACCGGGCGAGCGTGTGGCAGTTCACGCCCGCCTCGGTGGGGGCGGCGGCGGCCGCCGGATGGGCGGTGACGGGGCTGTTGGCTGCGCTGGCGGAGGCGGCGGCCGGCGGGGTGCCGCAGGCCATGGAGGTGCGTCTGCGGGAATGGGGCCACGCGGCCGCCGTCGAGGTGCGTTTGCGCAGCGTCGTGCGCCTGGAGGAGGGCAGCGACCGCGCCCGTCTGAAGGAGCTTCTCCTCCGCCTGGGCTTGGAGCGCGCGGGGGAGGGGCTCTTCCTCGCCGATCCCGCGCGCCATGCCGAGGTGGTGCGGGCGCTGGAGGCCGAGCGCGTACGCGTAAGGGCGGACGAGATCTCGCCCTCTCCCTTCTCCCCCCCGTCCGGCGGGCGCGGCGGCCGTCGCCTGCAGATGCCCTGGCCAGGGCCCTTCCAGGAGCGGCTTTCCCTGACGTTTCCTGGCGCGGGCAGAGCGCGCCGCCGCTAGCCGATAGGGGGAGGGCGCGGGCAGGCGTCGAACCGAAGGGAAGCGAGGAGGAGGTGGAGGATGGCTTCGGGGGCACGCCGCCCGCTTCCGCCGCCCGACGCCGCCTGCCTGCGGGAAGAACAGGTGGGGCTGGTGCTCGAGCGCCTCTGGCTGGCCGCCGCCCTGCCGTTGGCCGCTGGGGCGGGGGCGGTCGAGTGGTGGGAGGCGGACGGGGCGGAGCGCGCCATCGAACGCCTCAAAGGAGCGGGCTGGGCGGAATCCACCGGCCGCGGGGGTTGGCGTCTCCGCCCCGCCGCCGCGGCGGCCGCGACCGAGGCGGTGACGGCAACCTGGCGGCGGGAGGGCGTCCTCGTGGCGGTCGATCCCGGACGCGCCTGGCGGCGGCAGGAACCCGCGGCAGCGGTGGCCGCCATGGCACGCCTCCTCGCCGCGGTGGACGGCACGCGCGCCACGGCGCGCCGACGCCTGTCGAGCGCGGCGGTGGCCGCCGCCCGGCGCGCCGTGGCCCCCATCGAGCGCGAATGGGGAGCGGCGGGAGGGCGCGAGGTGGTCTCCGCCGCACACGACGAGCGGCACCCCGCCCTGGCGGTGTGGGAGGGGTGGGAGCCCGACGTGGCCGCGTGGGTCGGGCTCGCCGCCGACCTCGGGCTGTTCGCCCTGGCGGACGATCCGGCCGGCGCGGTGTGGACCGTGCCGGCGGGGGCGCTCGAGGAGTGGTTCGCCGCCTCCCCCGGCGGGCGCTGGGCGCGCCTGGCCCATGCCTTCCGCCGCATGGCCGACGTCCACGCCGTAAGCCGCGTGCTCCTCTGGCCGGAGGAGGGGGAGGCGGTGGTGCCCGGCAGGCTCTTGGCCTGGCTGGCGCAGCGCGACCAGCGCTATGCCGCCCTCGCCGCCTACGCCATCACGGCCGTCGTCGGCGGCGCCTTCCGCCTCGGCCTGGCGGCGGTGGCGCCGGCGCCTGGGGGTGGGGAGGACGGCATCGCTGTGCGCCTGCTGCCGGAGGGGCGGCGGCTCCTTTCGGGCGAGGGGGCGGATCCTCCACCTCTCGCACCCGCATCGGTAAGGGTGACGGGCGACTTCCGCGTGTACGCGCCGGCGGCCGACGATCCGGAACGCGCCTTCTGGCTCGCCCGCTTCGCCGACCTGGAAGGGGTGGACGGCCTGGCCGTGCACCACTTGACGCGGTGGCGCTGGACCGATGCTTGCCAAGCCGGCTACGCGCCGGACGACGCCCTCGCCTTCCTGACGGACGGCGGGGACGGCAGCATGCCTCCCAACGTCGCCTTCACGCTGGAGCACGACTGGAGCGGCATCGACGCCGCCGGACCGGCGATGGCGCGGGTGGAGGCGGCGCTCCTCCTGCGCCTGCCGGACGAGGCGACCGCCGCCCGCCTGCGCGCCCTTCGGGCCGTGCGCTCGGCGGTGGCGGAGGAGATCACGCCCACCGTGTGGCGCCTGCACCCCCTGGACGGGCGGGCCTTGGGACGGCTGCGCGATCGTGTGGCGGAGGCGGGGACGATGTTGGCCCTCGCGCCGGAGGCGGTGCGACCCCCGGAGGAGGGGACGGGCGGAAAGCGGTCCGCCCGTCCGCCCGACCGGGCAGGGGCCCGACCGAGCGCGCCCTACGCCGAAGGCGGCGGCCTTCCGGTGCACTTGGATGGCGAACCCGTGCGCCTGCCGTGGCCCGGCCCGTTCGATGGCGGCGGGGGTGCGGCCACCCCGTGGCGGCTTGAGGTACCGGGGCGTGCGCCCCTTCCCGCCCGCCTGCCGCCCCGCCCACCCCCCCAGGCATGGCGGCGGCTGGCGCGCTCGCTTGCGCCGGGTCACCGCCTCCTGGTGGCCACGCGGCAGGAGGGGATCCTGCGGGTGGCGGTGGAGTGGGCCGACCGCAACGGGCTCGCGGGGCGGGGGGAGGACGGCGTCCTGCACGTGTGGGAGACATCGGAGATCCTCGGCCTGTGCGAGCCCGGGCAGGTGGACGTGACGGGGGCACGGCGGTACTGACCGCGGACGGCAAGAACGGCGAAACCAAGGGGGATGGTCGGCGTGGACGGCGCTTCGGACCGGCCGCTCATCGTGCAGGGGGACCACACCCTCCTTCTCGAGGTGGACCATCCCCGCTACGCGGAGGCGCGCGACGCCATCATGCCCTTCTCGGAGCTCGTGAAGAGCCCCGAGCACGTGCATACCTACCGCATCACGCCCCTCTCTCTATGGAACGCGGCCGCCGCCGGCCACGACGCCGCCTCGGTCCTAGCCGCGCTGGAATTGCTTAGCCGCTATCCGTTGCCGGACAACGTGCGCGTCACCATCCTCGACCACATGGCCCGCTACGGCCGCCTCCAACTCCGCTCCGACGGGGAGGGGGGGCTGTGGCTGACGGCCGACGACCCTGACCTCCTGACGGAGGTGGTGCGCCACCGCCTCGTCGCCCCCTACGTCGAGGAACGCCGGGGGGCGCGGGTCCGCGTCCAGGTGACGGCCCGGGGCCTTCTCAAGCAGGCCCTCATCAAGGCCGGCCACCCGGTCCAAGACCTGGCGGGCTACCTGCGGGGGTCGCCCCTCGAGGTGCGGCTGCGCGAGCGCACGCGCGACGAAGGCGTCCCCTTCGCCCTGCGCGACTACCAGACGGCGGCGGTGGACGCCTTCTGGGCCGGCGGGGGCAGCGCCGGGGGAAGCGGCGTGGTCTGCCTCCCCTGCGGGGCGGGCAAGACGCTCGTGGGGCTGGGGGCGATGGCGCGAGCGGGGGCGCACACGTTGATCCTCTGTTCGAGCGTGAGCGCCGCCCGCCAATGGGTGGAGGAGATCCTGCAGCGCACCCACCTCACGCCCCGCGAGGTCGGCGAGTACAGCGGCGAACGCAAGGAGATCCGCCCCGTCACCGTCGCCACCTACCAGATCCTCACGAGCCGCCGCGACCGCCGCGCCGACGACTTCCCCCACATGCGCCTCATGGCGGCCGCGGACTGGGGTCTGGTCATCTACGACGAGGTGCACCTCCTGCCCGCGCCGCTCTTCCGCATGACGGCCGACATCCAGGCGCGCCGCCGCCTGGGCCTCACGGCCACGCTGGTGCGGGAGGACGGGCGCGAGGACGACGTCTTCGCCCTCATCGGCCCCAAGCGGTACGACGTGCCCTGGCGGGAGCTCGAGGCCAAGGGGTGGATCGCCGCCGCCGAGTGCTGCGAGATCCGGGTCGACCTCGAACCCGAGCGCCGCCGGGCGTATGCTCTGGCCGAGGCGCGAGACCAGGCCCGGCTGGCGGCGGAGAACCCCGTCAAGGACATGGTGGCGGCCGAGCTGGCGGCCATGCACCGGGAGGAAGGCGTCCTGGTCATCGGCCAGTACCTGGAGCAGCTCGAGCGCCTGGCCGTGCGCCTGGGGGCGCCCCTGGTCACGGGCCGCACCCCCCAGCGGGAGCGCGACCGCCTGTTCGCCGCCTTCCGCCGGGGCGAGGTGCGCACCTTGGTCGTGTCACGGGTGGCCAACTTCGCCATCGACCTGCCGGAGGCGTCGGTGGCGATCGAGGTGTCGGGCCTCTTCGGCTCCCGCCAGGAGGAGGCGCAGCGCCTGGGCCGCATCCTCCGCCCCAAGGCCGACGGCCGCCCCGCCCGCTTCTACGCTCTCGTGAGCCGCGACACGCGGGAGCAGGAGTTTGCCCAACGCCGCCAGCTCTTCCTCGTGGAGCAAGGGTACCGCTACACCATCCAGGCTGCGGCGCCGCGCACCGCGGAGGCAGGTGTGGCAACGCCGCGGGTGCCCCATGCCCCGGCCTCCCTCGGCCGCGTCATTCCCTTCCCCTCCGCGGCCAGCCGGCGCGGGCGGCGGGGCTGACGGGTGGCGCCCGACTGGGCGGCGCTCTTGGCCGTGCCCGCCTTTGGCGTCGACACGCTGGCGGTCTCGGCGGGCATGGGACTCACGGGTGCGCGCCTTCCCTGGCGGCTTGTCGCCACCTTCGCCCTGTTCGAGGGGACGATGCCGGTCGTCGGCGCCCTGGCGGGCGCCGCCCTGGGGGCACGCCTCGCCCGCGCCGGCGTCCTCCTGGGGGCGGCGCTGTTGGCCGCGCTGGGGGTAAAGGAACTCGTCGAGGCGTGGCGAGAGGGGAGCCAGGCGGAAGGGAAGGGGGCGGACGGCGACGGGCCGGCGGCGGCGCGCGGCGCCCCCGAGTCGCTGCCGGCGCTGGCCGCCGCCGGCCTGTCGGTGAGTTTGGACGAGCTGGCCGGCGGCTTCGCGGTGGGGGCGGGCGGTCTCCCCCTATCGCTCCTCCTGCCCGCCTTCGCCTTGCAGGCGGCGCTGTTCACCTGGCTGGGGATGGCGGCCGGCGCCCGTCTGAGGCGCCTGGTGGGGCGATACGGGGAGTTCGCGGCTGGCGCCGCCTTCCTGGCCGTGGCCGGCGCCCTGGCCACCGGCCTATTGTGAGGCTCAGCCGACGGTGAGGTGGGCCATGACCAGGATGATGAGCACCTGGAACACGCCCTGCACGCCGGCCAGGCTGTTGTTGCGCCGGTTGAGGCGGAAGATGCGCTCGAGGTCGGGCACCGGGCGCTGGAGCTCGCGGTAGGTGCGCAAGGAGTTGGGGAGGAGGATGCCCAGCCCCTGGACGGTGAGGATGGCGATGATCACCAGGGCGCCGATCACCCACGGCCGGTCGGGGCTCGAAGGCGCCAGCATGCCCAGCCAGTTGGCCATGTACCACCCCGCCGTGCCGGTGGTGAGGGCGAGCACCGGCAGGTAGAGGAGCGTGCGGGGCACGAGCCAGCCGATCACCGCCTTGCGCTGCTCGGGCGTGAGGCGGCGGAGGATGGGGCCGACGAAGAAGCCCATGAAGATGTCGGTCCCCGTCCACAGGGCGCCGGCCATGACGTGCGTGAAGTCGAGGAGGTACAGGTCGCGCGTCGCCAGGGCCACGACCATGGCGGCGGGGAAGGCGAGCACCCACCAGGTGAGCTGGCGCACGAGGGGGCGGCTCTCCGTCTCGGTCGCGGCAGGGGTGGAAACGACCGCGTCCAATGGGATACCTCCCTTCGGCCGCAGGCGAGCGTCGGAGGCCGCCCGGGTGGGCGCCTCCTTCGCCGCGCCTGGCCGCCACTCCTTGCCCGGCCGATCTAGCCCGAGTGGGCGATGAGGCGGGCGAGGCCGTAGGCGACGGCGGCGGCGGTGCCGCCCACGAGCATCGTCTGGAGGGCGGAGCGCCACGGCACGAGCCCTGTCACCCTCCCCTTGTACGCCCCGAACACGAGCAGCGCGGCCAGGGTGAAGGCGGCCGAGATGAGGAGGGCGGTGTGCACGGGCAGGGGGAACAGGTAGGGGATGAGGGGGATGAAGCCGCCCACGGCGTAGCTCAGGCCGATGACCGCCCCTGACCGCCAGCCGTGGCTGGGGTGGGGCTCGCTCAGGTCGAGCTCCTCCCGCATCATGAACCGCACCCACGTCTCGGCGCTGGCCGTGAGGGCGTTCACCGCCCGTTCCAGCGTTTCGCCCCCCAGGCCGTACCCGGCGAGGATGTCGCGCACCTCGCGCCGCTCCTCGTCCGGTACGGTCACGACCTCGTGGTGCTCCCGCGCCAGCTCGCGGCGGTAGGTGTCGAGCTCGCTCGCCGCCGCCAGGTATCCCCCCAGGCCCATGGAGATGGCCCCGGCCGCCAGCTCGGCGAAACCGGCCACCACCACGAGGAAGGTGGTATGCACTGCCCCAGACACTCCGGCGGCCAGGGCGAACGGCACCGTCAGCCCGTCCGACATCCCGAGGATGATGTCGCGCACCGACGTGCGCGAGTCCAGGTGTCCGCTCTCCAGCTCCATGCGCGGCTCCCCTCGCGGGCGTCTCGCGGCGGGGCCGGGCACACAGACGCCTCCGGCGCCCCCGCCCTTGGCCCCCGCCGACCCACAGCGCTAGCATGGCCCAAGGACCCTGGGGTTGGCGAGAGGGAGGCGGGTCGAATGCCCACCGGCGACGGGCAAGGCGAGCGTTCGAGGCACGGGTACGGCGGACGGCACGAGCACGGCCACGGCGCCTTCGACCCCGAGCATCTGCGCCGCCACGAGGCGGAGCGCCGCGCCTGGATGGCGCCCGAGGCCCTCTTGGGGGAGATGTTGGCGGGGGACGGGGCGGGCGGGGTGCTGGTCGACGTGGGCGCCGGCACCGGCTTCTTCGCACTTGCGGCCGCCCGCCACCTGCCGTTCGCACGGGTGGTGGCGGTGGACCGCCAGGCCGACATGGTGGCGCACGTGCGGGAGCGCGCCCGGGGGGAGGGGTTGGGCAACGTGGAGGCCGTCCAGGGGGAGGCGGAGGCGTTGCCTCTGGCGGACGGGAGCGCCGACGCCGCCCTGTTCTCCATGGTCCTGCACGACATCTCCCGGCCCGAGCGCGCCCTGGCGGAGGCGGCGCGCGTGCTCCGCCCGGGGGGGAGGCTCCTTCTGGTGGAGCTGCGCCCCGGCGCCACGGACAAGGGTCCGCCGCCCGAGATCCTGTTCGAGCCGCACCGGCTCGACGCCCTGGTGGAGGGGAGCGGCTACGCCATCAATCGGCGCTGGCACGGGCCCGGGCCGCTCTACCGCCTGAAGGCGCGGCGCTCCGGGGCGGAGGGCGACGCCGTCGGCAAGGCATGACGCCGCTTGCGCGCACAGGCACCTCAGACGCGCCGGGGTGGGCCCCCCGCCCCCCGGGCCCCCCCCCCCGCCCACCCCCCCCCCCCCGCCACAGCCGGGCACCCCCCCCCCCCGCGGCGCGCCGGGCCCCCGCGGGCCGGCCCCCCGCCCCCGCCCCCCCCCCCCCGCCCCCCCCCCCCCCCCCCGGGGCGCCCCCGGGGGGGGGGGGCCCCCCGGGGCGGCCCTGGACCGCTAGACGGCGGCCAGGGCCGCCTTCACCTTGTCGGGCGTGAACGGCCAGCTGCGGATGCGCGCGCCGGTGGCGTCGTAGATGGCGTTGGCGATGGCGGCCGACACGGGCATGGTGGCCAGCTCGCCCACGCCGCCCGGTGGGATGTCCGGGCGGTCGATGATGAGCGGCACGACCTCGGGCACCTCGGAGAAGTGGAGGATCGGGTAGCTGATCCAGTCGACGGTCTGGACCATGCCGTCGGCGTAGCGCACGGACTCCTTCATGCACCAGCTCGTCGCCTGGATGGTGCCGCCCTCGATCTGCAGGCGCACGCCGTTGGGGTTGACGACCAGGCCGCAGTCGAAGCCGACGTACATGCGTTCCACGCGCACCTGACCGGTGGCCTTGTCCACCGCCACCTGGGCCACGTCGGCGACGTAGGTCTGGGCGCCCGGGTCGAAGAAGGTCGCGATGCCGAGCCCGCGCCCGCTCGGCTTCGTGTGCGCCTTCCAGCCGGCGGCCTCGGCGGCGCGGGTGAGGACGGCGATCGCCCGGGGGTCGCTCAGCTGGCTGAGGCGGAACTCCAGGGGGTCGACGCCGGCGGCGTACGCCAGCTCGTCCATGAAGGACTCGACGGCGAAGCAGTTCGACGGCGCCCCCACCGCCCGGAGGAGGCCCTTGCGCATCGGGTTGGAGACATAGTGGATCACCTGGCTGATGTGCGGGAAGGTGTACAGGGGCGCGATGGCGATGCCGTTCTGCCCCATCCAGGTGTCGCCGAAGTCCTTGTCGGTGTACACGTCGAACTGGAAGGCGGTGACGCGGTTACCGTTGAGTCCCCCGCGCATGCGGAAGAACTTGGGCCCCTGCATGGTGCTCCACTGGAACTCCTCCTGCCGCATCCACTGCACGCGCACCGGCAGCCCGATGGCGCGTGAGATGAACAGCGCCTCGTACACGGCGTCGTCGTTCCAGCCCCGCCCGTACACGCCCGAGCCGGGGAAGTTGTGCACCGTGACGGCGGAGGTCGGCAGCCCCATGAGGTTGGCCACCTGGGTTTGGGTGCTGAAGACGTTCTGGCTGTCCGACCAGACCTCCACCTCGCCCGGCTTGACCCAGACCATCCCCGTCGACGGGCCGATGGGGGCGTTGGCCAGGTAGGGGGTCGAGTACTCGGCGGCGATCTGCCGGCTGGCCTGGGAGAAGCCGCGGACCATGCTGCCGCGGGCGTTGGCCACCTGGGTGCTGAACACCGGCAGGGTGGCCAGGTACTCGTACGTGTTGGAGGCCGGCTGCGGGATGAGGGGCTCGCCCGCCGTCCAGCGCGCCGTCTTCGCCAGCGCCTGGACGCCCTGGATGGCCGCCCACTCGTTCGTGGCCACGACGGCGACGAACTGGCCCATCTCCATGTTCGTGATGCCGCTCGTGTTCCAGCCCGGCACGTGCTCGGGATCGAGGTCCAGGGGCACCACGGCGACGACCCCCGGCATCTTGAGCACCGGGCGGGCATCGTACGACAGGAGCTGGGCGCCGTAGGCGGGCGGCCTGAGGAGGCGGGCGTGCACCATGCCCGGCACCCGTTGGTTGACCAGGTAATCGGTCGGGCCGCCCGTGCCGGTGAGCTTGGCCGGGATGTCGATGCGCGGCACGGGCGTTCCGACCACCTCGTAGGTGGCCGACGACCTCAGGTGCACGTTGGGGTCGACGTTGCCGGTGAGCTGCTTGCCCGCCACCAGCTGGGCGTAGGTGACGCTTCGGCCGTCGGGGGCGTGGAAGGCGCCGTCGCGCGGCACCAAGGTGTCGCCCGCCACCCCCAGGGCGGCGGCGGCGAGCGAGCGCAACGTCTCCCGCGCCGTGGCCGCCGCCAGGCGTACGGCCGCTCCCGCGCGGTGCACGCCCGTGCTGCCGCCTACGCCGCCTGTGTTGGCCGACGAGCTGTCGATCGGCAGCATGGAGACGCGCTCGAAGGGGACGTACAGCTCGTCCGCCGCGATCTGGAGCATGCCGGTCTGGGCGCCGGTGCCGACGTCGGGCTGGCTTTGGCTGATGAGGATGCGGCCGTCGGCCGTGATGGCGATCCACGAGCTGAGGGGGGAGCCGTTGCCCAGGTAGCCGACCCCCGGCGCCGCCCACGGGTTGACGGCCGGCGCAGGGGGCGCGGCCGCCGCCGCGCCGCGGGCCAACAGGTTGGCCGCCGTACTGAAGGTGATGATGAGGGCGCCGGCGCCGAACAGGAACTGGCGCCGCGTCCACCCGCTCGGGCCCTCGAACCCGGCCGGCTCGGGGCCGCCGGGGTAGGCAGGCGAGGAGGCCACGTCACACGCCCCCCTTCGCGGCCGCCTTCTCGATGGCGGCGAGGATGCGCAGGTGGGTGCCGCAGCGGCACATGTTGTTGTCCATCGCCTGGATGATCTCTTGCCGCGTCGGGTGCGGGTTCTGCTTCAGAAAGCCGGTGGCCTGCATGATCATGCCGTTGATGCAATAGCCGCACTGCGCCGCCTGTTCCTCGATGAACGCCTGTTGCACCACGCTCGGGTGCTCGAGCGTGCCGAGGCCCTCCAGCGTGGTCACGGCGTGCCCCTGCACCGCCGCCAACGGGATCTGGCAGGAGCGTGCCGGCGCGTCGTCCATGAGCACCGTGCAGGCGCCGCATTCTCCCAGACCGCAACCGAACTTCGGACCGTTCAGGGCGAACTCGTCGCGCAGCACGTAGAGGAGCGGCGACGTGGGGTCGAAGGCGCTTTCGACGGGTCGCCCGTTGAGCCGAAAGTGCACCGCCGTGGTGGATCCCCCTCTCTCTCGCCGTGCGAGGAGACGTCGGACACCGCATCCGCCGGGCGGAGGCGTCCGTCCCTCGCGCAAGACGAAGAGACCCCCGCCGCCGCGGGGCCACGCAGCGACTGGGGGAGAAAGGGCTTCACGTCCCCTGGGGCCCATCCGGCTGGCGCCTGCGTGCTGGGACGGACGCCGGCCCGAATGGGGGGGCGCGGTCGCCGGGGGAGGACGGAGACGCGCGTGGCCACACTGGCCTTCGGCGACGGGGTGCGATTTCCTGCCCGCTTCGCTCGGGCGCCCCGTCCTCGGGCGCATACGCCGCCCCGGCGCGCCTGCGCCCGGGCGCGGGGACAGGTGGGAGCTGCCACGAGGCGGCGGGTACGTTCGGCGGGGGGACGAGCTCGAGTCCTCGGGCGGCGCGTGCGGGTCGGCGGTCCCGCGGCCTGAGAACGGGTGCACCGGCCCGGGTGCCGGCGCGCTTCGGCCCTGCCGGAGCCTGGGCGTCAGGACCCGGCACAGCACGCCCGCGATCCCACGCCGGGGTGCAGGCCGAGGCGCGAACGCGCGCGCCGAAGCCGCGCCTCGACGCCGTCGATGCAAGGGCAGTCGGAGAGGATCTCACCGTACCAGAAGGCCGCCTCGGCCCAACGCCCGCCCGCCTCGGCGCGCTCGGCGCGGGCGAAGTAGACGTGCACCGGGTGGACCAGGAGCCTGAGCGCCGATCGCTGCGCGCGGCCCGGCGCCGGGCGCCAGCGCACGAGGCCCCACGCCGACAGGCGGGCGAGCGTGTCGCGCACGGCGCGCGCACTCACCTGCCACAGCGCCATGAGGTCGGCGACGGTGAGGGAGGCCTCCACCCCGTCCGGGAAGCCGTCCTCGGCCGGAAGAGCGCGCGCCAGCGCCAGGTAGCGGGAGAGGAAGACCTCCGCCTTCGGGCTTACGCCGGTGGGCAACAGGGCGCCTCCGCCGAGGGGGCGCTCATCCGCCGCTCGGCCACGTGGAAGACCTCCCACCGCCGCCCGTCGGGGTCGAGGGCCCAGAACTTGCTCTGGAGGGAATCGCAGCACCACACGTCCTCCTCGACGCGGACCTCGAGACCTTCCCCCCGCACGCGGGAGAGGGCCTCGGCCACCGCCTCGGGCGTCTCGACCTCGAGGCCGTAGTGCCCGCGGTCGGTGCCCGATGCGCCGCCCGCGGTGAGGGCGAGGTTGAGGCTGGCGGTGAGGAACTGGGTGTAGCCGGGCAGGGTGCGGTAGGGCTCGGCCCCCAACAGGGCGCCGTAGAAGTGCCGGGAGCCTTCGAGGTCGCCCACCGTGAGGGCGATGTGGGTGCGCATGCCATCCCTCCGTTCGCGCCGGGTGGTCGGCCCGGGGCTGGTGCGTTCGCCCATCAGCCTAGCGCGGACGCCGGGAGGGAAACAGATCGGGATGGGGGGCGAAGGCGCCGGGTTTACCATTCCGCAACCGCCCGTCGCGAGCGCGTTGCCCGCGGGGAACCCCCCCGGCAGGGACGGCGCGTGCACGCCAGAAGGGGCTCATCGGTTCCTTGGGTCGACGGCATGGCAAAGGCGGGCGCGGCCTGGGGGTGGAACGGCGAGGCGACTTCTCGGTGGCGCACGTGGCGGAGGCCGAAGCCGCCGCCGCGATCCGCACCAGCGCAGGGGTGGGACGGCCGATGTCCAACTCCTTCCGCCAGACGGGAGGGGGCGGTGGCGTTGGCCCGACGGCGTCCCACCACGGTGGCCATCGTGCTCGCGGGCGGGCGGGGCGAGCGTTTCTGGCCCCGCAGCCGCGCCGACCTCCCCAAGCCCTTCCTCCCCCTCCTGGGGGAGCGGAGCCTTCTCCAGGAGGCGTACGCCCGCGCCCGTATGGTGGCGGACGGCGGCGCGGTGTTCGTCGTGACGGCGCGCGCCTTCGCCGCCCGGGTGCGCCGCCACCTGCCGGATCTGGAGCCCGACCACCTGGTGGTGGAGCCGGTCGGGCGCGACACCGCCCCTGCCCTCGCCCTGGCCATGGCGACGGTGCGGGCGCGGGTGGGCGAGGCGGTGGCGGTGGCCCTTCCCGCCGACCACTGGGTGGACGACGCCGCCGCCTTCGCCGCCGCCTGCCGGCGCGCCGCCGCCGTGGCGGCCCGCACGGGCGGGCCTGTCCTCCTGGGGGTGCGGCCCACCCGGCCGGAGACGGCCTACGGCTACATCCTGCCCGCCCGCGCTTCCGGGCGGGCGGGATGGGCGCCGGTGTCCGCCTTCCGCGAGAAGCCGCCGGCGGCCGAGGCGCTCCGCCTCATGCGGGAGGGGGCGCTGTGGAACGCGGGCGTCTTTGCCTGGCGCCCGGAGGCGTACCTGGAGGCGGTACACAGGCGCCTTCCGGCCGTGGCCCGGGCGGCCGAGGCCTTGGCCGCCGCCGGTGGGAGGAGGGGTGAGGGGGCGCGCGCCTTCGCCGCCCTCGAGCCGGTGTCCGTCGACCACGGGCTACTCGAGGGGGCGGAGGGGACGTGCGTGGTGCCGGGGCGCTTCGGCTGGGACGACGTGGGCGGCTGGGGGGCGCTGGCGCGCCTGGGCGATGCCGACGCCCAGGCCAACGTCGTGCGCGGCCGCGCCCTCGCTCTGGAGTGCGAGAACGTGACCGTGGACAGCGGCGCCGGCCGCCTCGTGGTGGCCTTCGGGCTGCGCGACGCGGTGGTGGTGGACAGCGCCGACGTCGTCCTGGTGGTGGCGCGGGAGCGCGCGGGCGACCTCAAGCGGGTCACCGCGGCCCTGCGGGAGCGCGGCCTGGGGAGCTACCTCGCGCGCACCGGCGGCGCCTACACCCCGGAGGGGGCGCGGGTGGTGCCCAAGCCGTGGGGGCGGGAGGTTTGGTGGGCCGAGACCGAGCGCTACCTCGGCAAGCTCCTGGAGGTCGAGCCCGGCCAGGCCCTCTCCCTCCAGTACCACCGCGAAAAGCGCGAGACCATCCTCGTCCTGTCCGGCGCGGGCAGGGTTACCCTGGGAGGCGGCCCGCCCGTGCCCATCGGACCGGGAAGCCGCGTCGACCTGCCCCCCGGCACCGTGCACCGGTTGGAGGCGGGCGCGGACGGCCTGACCGCGGTGGAGGTCTCCACCCCTGAGGCGGACGACGTGGTGCGGCTGGAGGACCGATACCGGCGCCGGACCGGGCGGGAGCGGGCGACTCAGAAGGCGACGCGGCGTTCCTCGTAGGCGGCGATCGCCGCCTCGTGCCGGAGTGTGAGGGCGATCTCGTCCGCCCCCTCCAGGAGGCGGCGGCGCGCCGCCTCGTCGATGGCGATCTCGGCCACGATCCCGTCCGGCCCCAGGACCCGCCGCGCCTCGAGGTCGACCGTCACCGTCGCCCCCTCGTGCCGCTCCACGGCAGCCATGAGGGCGCGCGCCTCCTCCTCTCCCACCTGCGCCGGCACGAGGCCGTTCTGCACGCAGTTCTGGCGGAAGATGTCGGCGAACGAAGGCGCCACCAGGGCGCGGAAGCCGTAGTCGCGCAGGGCCCACGGGGCATGCTCGCGCGACGAACCGCAGCCGAAGTTCGCCCCCGCCACCAGCACCGACGCGCCGCGGTAGCGCTCGAGGTTGAGGACGAAGTCGGGACGGGGGCGGCCGTCGGCGTCGAACCGCCAGTCGGCGAACAGGGCGTCGGCGAAGCCTGTGCGCTCGATGCTCTTCAGGAAGCGCTTGGGGACGATCTGGTCGGTGTCCACGTTGGCCCGGTCGAGCGGCACCGCCAAGCCCGTATGGGAGCGAAAGGGTTCCACCGCGGTCCCTCCTCCGTGATGGTCGGCGTCAGGCGACTCCAGGCCACGTGCGCACGTCCACGAACCGCCCCGCCACCGCCGCCGCCGCGGCCATGACCGGGCTGACGAGGTGGGTGCGGCCCCCCGGTCCCTGGCGTCCCTCGAAGTTGCGGTTCGAGGTGGAGGCGCAGCGCTCCCCCGGGCGCAGGAGGTCGGGGTTCATGCCCAGGCACAGGCTGCACCCGCTCTGGCGCCACTCGAAGCCGGCGTCGCGGAAGATCCGGTCCAGGCCCTCACGCTCGGCGGCGCGCCGCACCCCCTGCGACCCCGGCACCACCATGGCCCGCACGCCGTCGCGCACGCGCCGCCCCCTCACCACCTGGGCGGCCGCCCTCAGGTCCTCCAGGCGGGCGTTGGTGCACGAGCCGATGAACACGCGGTCCACGGCGATGTCCGTGATCGGCGTGCCGGCCCTGAGGTCCATGTAGGCGAGGGCGCGGGCCGCCGCCTCCTGCTGGGCGGGGGTGGGGAAGTCGGCGGGGTCGGGCACCGTCCCGCCTACGCCGGTCACCATGCCGGGGTTGGTCCCCCACGTCACCTGCGGTTCGAGGGCGCTTACGTCGATGCGCACCGTGGTGTCGAAGACCGCGCCCGGGTCGGTGGGCAGCGTCTGCCAATAGGCCAGGGCGCGCTCCCAGGCGGCGCCGGCGGGGGCCATGGGGCGTCCCTCCAGGTAGGCGTAGGTGGTGTCGTCGGGCGCCACCATCCCGGCCCGGGCGCCTGCCTCGATCGACATGTTGCACAGGGTCATGCGCGCCTCCATGCCCATGGCCCGCACCGCCTCGCCCCGGTACTCGATGACGTGGCCCGTGGCGCCGCCCGTTCCGATCTCCCCGATGAGGCGCAAGATGGCGTCCTTAGCCCCCACCCCCGGGGCGAAGGTGCCGGAGAACTCCACCGCCATCTGGCGCGAGCGCGCCTGCCACAGGCACTGCGTGGCCAGGACGTGCTCCACCTCGCTCGTGCCGATGCCGAAGGCGAGGGCGCCGAAGGCGCCGTGGGTGGAGGTGTGGCTGTCGCCGCACACCACCACCTTGCCGGGTTGGGTGGCCCCCAGCTCCGGGCCGATCACGTGCACGATGCCGCGCCGATCGCTGTCGAGGCCGTGGAGGGGGACGCCGAAGTCGCGGCAGTTTTGCTCGAGCGCCTCCACCTGGCGGGCCGACATGGCGTCGGCGATGGGCAGGATGGGCTCGTCCGTGGGCACGTTGTGGTCGATCGTGGCCAGGGTGAGGTCGGGCCGGCGCACGCGCCGTCCGGCCATCCTCAGACCCGAAAACGCCTGGGGCGACGTGACCTCGTGCACGAGGTGCAGATCCACGTACAGGAGCGCGCGTCCCGTGGCCTCCTCCTCGGCCACCACATGGGAGCGCCACAGCTTGTCGTACAGGGTGCTCGGTGCGCTCACGCCCGTCCCTCCCCGCGGGTCGGCCGAAGCGACCCGTCCTCGGTCTCCTGCCCCGCTCTTGCCCGGGCCCACAGGGCCCGGAGCACGGCGTCGCCCATCTCCCGCGTGGTGAGCGCCGCCTCCCCGGGCAGGGCGATGTCGCGCGTGCGCGCCCCCGCCTCGAGGACGTCCTCCACCGCCCCCTCGATGGCGTCCGCCGCCTCCGGGTGGGCGAGGCCGTAGCGGAACATCATGGCCACGGCGCCGATCGCGCCCAGGGGGTTGGCCACCCCCTTCCCGGCGATGTCGGGGGCGCTGCCGTGCACGGGCTCGTACAGCCCGGGGGAGCGGTCCCCCAGGGAGGCGGACGGGAGCAGGCCCAGGCTTCCCAGCGTCCCCGCCCCGAGATCGGAGAGGATGTCGCCGAACAGGTTCTCGGTCAGGATGACGCCGTACCGCCCAGGGTCCTGGCACATGCGCATGGCGCACGCGTCCACGAGCTCCGTCTCGAAGTGGACGTGGGGGTACTCGGCCGCCACCTCGCCCACCACCTCGCGCCAGACGCGCGACGACTCGAGCACGTTGGCCTTGTCCACGAGCGTGAGGGGCACGCCCGCCTCGGCCGCCAGGCTGAACGCCACCCGGGCCACGCGGGCGATCTCCCGCCGCGTGTACACGAGCGTATCGGTCACCCGGTCGCCCTGCCGCCCGCGCGGTCCGAAGTACAACCCCCCAGTCAGCTCCCGCACGATGAGGTAGCGCACGCGCCCGAACACCTCGGGCCGGAGGGGCGAGGCGGCGGCCAGGGGAGGGAGCGCCACCACCGGGCGGAGGTTGGCGTACACCCCCAGCTCCCGGCGCAGGCGCAACAGCCCCGCCTCGGGCCGAGGCCCCGCTCCGCCCTCCCACCGCGGCCCGCCCACGGCGCCCAGAAGGACGGCGTCCGCGTCCCGGCAGGCGGCCAGGGTGGATTCGGGCAGGGGATCGCCGACGAGGTCGATGGCCGCCCCACCCACCGGGTGTTCCTCGGTGCGTACGGCCACGCCCCACAGCTGGCCCGCCGCCTCCAGGACGCGCACCGCCTCCCGCGTCACCTCGGGCCCGACGCCGTCGCCCGGCAGGACCACCACCCGGGCCATCAGGACTCCCCCACGCCGGCGGGAGCCTCGGCCGGGGCGAGGATGCGGGCGGCGATGGCGCGCAGGGCCTCGGCGCTCAGGTCGCCGCGGCGGGCGGCGACGGCCTTCACCTCCTGCCAGACGGCGCGCACCCCCGCCTCGTCCGGGAAGAAGCCGAGGGCCTGGAGCTCCCGCCGCAGGGCGTGGCGGCCGCTGTGCTTGCCGATGACGAGACGGCTCTCCGCCCCCACGGAGGCGGGGTCGATGATCTCGTACGTGCCCCTGTCCTTGAGCAGGCCGTCCTGGTGGATGCCGCTTTCGTGCCGGAAGGCGTTGGCGCCCACGACCGCCTTGTTGGGCTGCACGACGACGCCGGTGCGCTCGGCCACCAGGCGGCTCACCGCCACCAGGCGGTCGCTGCGCACGCCCGAGTCGAAGGGGAGGACGTCGGGCCGGACGCGCATAGCGGTGACGATCTCCTCCAGGGAGGCGTTGCCGGCGCGCTCGCCGATGCCGTTCACCGTGCACTCCACCTGGTCGGCGCCGGCCAAGAGGGAGGCGAGGGAGTTGGCCACCGCCAGGCCCAGGTCGTCGTGGCAGTGCACCGACACCTGCACCTCGGGGGGCAGCGCTTCCCGCACCCGCCGCACGAGGTCGTACATCTGCCAGGGCCAGGCGTAGCCGACGGTGTCGGGGATGTTCACCACCGTCGCCCCCGCCTCCACCACCGCCCGGTAGTAGCCCACGAGGAAGTCGACGTCGCTGCGCGTGGCGTCCTGGGGCGAGAACTCGACGTCGTCAAAGCGCTTCGCCGCCGTCTCCACCGCCCGCACCGCGTCCTCCACCACCTCCTCCCGCGAGCGCTGGAAGATGCTGCGGATGTGCACCTCGGAAGCGGAGGAGAACACGTGCATGCGGGGGCGCTGCGCCCCCTCCAGGGCGCGGCTCGCCGCCTCGAGATCGGCGGGCGTGGTGCGGCTCAGGGCCGCCACCGCGACGCCCCTGACCGAGCGGGCGATGGCCGCCACGGCCTCGGCCTCGGCGGGGGCGGCGGCAGGAAAGCCCGCCTCGACCACGTCCACCCCGAGGTCGGCCAGGGCGTGGGCGATCTCCACCTTCTCCCCAAGGAGGAGGCTCACCCCCGGAGTCTGCTCGCCATCCCTGAGCGTGGTGTCGAAGATCCTCACCCTTCGCATGGCCCTGCCTCCTCCTTTCGGCTCGGCTCTGTCTTCGGCGCAGCGCCCGCAGGGTATAGCGCGGCCAGGGGGCTCCGCCCCCGGAAGGGACGGGCCCCCTGGCCCGCGGTACCACCCTTGTTGCCCCGCATGGCGGGGCCACTCTGCCGCGTGTGCGGACTTGTTGGTAACGGCCGCGGCCGCGGCCGGCGCCTCCTAGCCCGGGAGGGGTTCGGGGCGCGGCTCGGGGGCGAGACGTTCGGAGTGGGGGCGCCGGCTCGCACCTTGCGCCGGCTCTCTGGTGCCCCGTCGTCCGACGATTCCCCGTCCTTGCCTGTGGGGCGATGCGCTTGAACCCATCCTATACCACGCGGGCGAGGAAATTCCTCCTGCCCCCGCCCTTACGCCTCCGCCTCCCGGCAAACTTCGGCCAGGGCGGCGCGCGCGGCGGCGCGGGTGACGGGGACGAAGCGCACCGCCTCGCCCGGCCGAAGCTGTGCCGCCCGCCAGGCGTCGGCGGCGATCACCTGCAGGGGCTTCGGGTAGCCGCCCAAGGAACCGCGGTCGACCAGGAGGAGGACGGGCCGGCCGGCGGGGGTCCACTGCACGCTTCCGGCCAAGGTGCCCTCGGACGGCATGTCCGCCGCTGCCCAGCGCGGCGCTTCGCCCTCTCCTTCGAGCACGAGGCCCACCCGGCTCGCCTGGGGAGTGACGCGCAGGCGCGCCCCCAGGAGATGGCGGCGGACGGCGGTGGGCGCCATGTGCCACTGCGGGCCGGGGAGGACGCGCAGCAGGGCCGCCCCGTCCTCGCCGACCGGGGGGGTGGCCGGGGGCGGTGGACCCGACGCCCTCGCCTCGCCCCGCACCGGTCCCACGGGCAGCACGTCCCCCGCCCGCAAGGCCCGTCCGGCGAGGCCCGGGAGTTGGGACGGCAGGTCGGCGGAGCGCGACCCGAACGCCGCCGGCACGTCGATCCCGCCCCCCACGGCCAGGTAGGCGCGCAGGCCGGGGCGGGCGCGGCGGAAGGCGAGGGTAGCCCCCGCCGGAACCTCGAACGCCTCGCCCCAGGGCGCGGGCGTGCCGTCCACCGTGGGCTCGAGGGCGCCGCCGCACACGCAAGCCACCAGGGGGGCGCGCGTGGCCAGGACCGGACCCTGGGCGAGGATCTCCAGACCCGCCGCCCAGGAGGGGTTGCCGACGCGGCGGTTGGCCGCCCACAGGCTGGGGGCGTCGGCCGGCCCTGCCTCCGACAGGCCGAAGCGCAGGGCGCGGCGGGGGACGCCGTCCACCACCAGGTCCATGAGGCCCGCCCGCACCACCTCGATCACGCCCGCACCGCCTCCGGCACGAACCAGACGCGGTCGCCCACCCGCAGGAGCGACGCCGCTTCGGGCGATGGGGCGGAAGGGTCGAACAGGGGGACGTCGGTCCGACCCACGATCTGCCATCCTCCGCTCGAAGCGCGGGGATAGATGCCCGTCTGCCGCCCGGCGATGCCCACCGCCCCCGCCTCCACGCGCTGGCGGTGGACCTCGCGCCGGGGGGCGGCGATGCGCTCGTCCACGAAGCCCAGGAACGGGTAGCCGGGGCGGAAGCCGACGGCGAGGACGCGGTACTCGCGAGCCGTATGCAGGCGCACCACCTCGGCGGGGGCAAGGCCCGCCCAGGCGGCCACCGCGGGAAGGTCGGGGCCGTCTTCCCCCCCGTAGCGCACGGGGATGCGCCACAGCCGGCCGCTCCCCTCTCCGTCCGCCTCCGGGCCGAGGCCCGCGAGGGCGCGGCGCACGGCGCGTCCCACCGCTCGCCGCACCCGCGCCGCCGCCTCCTTCGACACGAGTCGGCAGGGATCGAGTAGGACGAGGACCGAAGTGTACGAAGGCACGATCTCCTGCAGGGCCGGCGGCGGCGCATCCTCCAGGGCGGCGGCCACCGCCGCCACCCGGCGCGTGGCCTCGGCCGACGGCTCCTCGGCGAGGCGCACGAGGAGGGCGCGCTCCCCCATCCAGGCGATCGGGGCCGGAGCCTGCGCCGGCGCATGCGTGGACAAGCGACATCCCACCCTGACGTTCATCATCCCGGTCGGCTTTCCATCGGCAGGGCGCCGCCTCCTTCCGGCGGCGCCGGGCGGAGGTGCGAGATGGCGGCGAGTCGCGGGCGCACCCTGCGGGTGCGGGGGCGCATCTACACGGGGGACTGGGAGGGCGAGGCGGTTACGCACGCCCTGTGGGTCGAGGACGGGGTGGTGCGGGCCACGGGCGACGAGGCCTTGGCCGCCGGCCGTCCCGACGAGGCGCGCGACCTGGGGCCGGGCGAGTGCGGCGTGCCCGGCTTCTGGGACAGCCACATCCACCTGGCGGACTACGGGTTTGCCCTGGGGGAGGTCGACCTGGAGGGGGCCGAGAGCGCGGATGCGGTGGTGGAGCGGCTGCGCGCGGAGGCCGGTCCCGGCGACGGCACGCTCGTGGGACGGGGGTGGATGGTCGGCCGCTGGCGCGGGCCCATGCCCCACCGCCGCCAGCTCGACGTCCTGGGCGACCGCCCCGTCCTCCTGTGGAACCACGACCACCACAGCGTGTGGGCCAATACGGCCGCCCTCAAGCGGGCGGGGATCGACGCACGCGTCCCCGACCCCGCCGGGGGACGGGTGGAGCGGGACGACGACGGCGAGCCCACCGGCATCCTGCGGGACGACGCGGTCGACCTCGTGCGGGACCTCTGGCCGGCGCGCACCCCCGAGGCGGTGGAGGCGGCGCTGCGCCGCGCCCAACAGGCGCTCCTCTCCCTGGGCGTGACCGCCGTCTGCACGATGCAGGAGGGGGCGGAGGCGGTGCGCGCCCTCGCACGGCTGCGCGACCGGGGGGAGCTCCTCCTGCGGGTGGCCGTCTATCCGCCGGTCGAGGCCATGGACGGCCTCATCGGCGCCGGCCTGGCCACGGGGTTCGGCGACGACCGCCTATGGTTGGGGGGCGTCAAGGCGTTCATGGACGGCGCCCTCGGCAGCCAGACGGCGTGGATGCGCTCGCCCTACCGGGAGGTGGAGGGGACCGGCCTGGCCATGCCCTTCGCCGCCGCCCTTCCCGAGGTGCTCGGGCGCCTGCGCCGGGCGGACCTTCGCCTCGCCCTGCACGCCATCGGCGATCGGGCGGTGGCGGAGGCGGTGACCGCCCTGGCGGCGCCCGGGTCCCTGGCCTTGCCCGAACGCATCGAGCACGCGCAACTCGTGCCGCCGGACGTGGTGGCGCGCTGGCCGGGGGCGCGCCTGGCCGCCTCGATGCAGCCCGTGCACCTCACGGACGACCTGGAGCTCATGGCCCGCTTCTGGGGGGAGGAACGCGCCCGCCACGCCTTCCCCCTGCGTTCTCTGCGCGCCTTGGGCGTCCTTCTCCTGTTCGGCTCCGACGCCCCGGTGAGCGATCCCGACCCCCTCAAGGGGTTGTGGGCGGCGGTGGAGCGCCGCCGCCCCGGGGGTGCGGCGCTTGCGCCGGAGGAGGCGCTCACCCCGGCCGAGGCGCTGCGGGCGTACGCCGCCGCCCCGGCGGCGGCGGAGGGCCGCCCCCACCTGGGCCGCCTGACGCCGGGAAGCCCCCTCGCCCTTACCGTCCTGAGCGCCGATCCGCTCGCCCCGCAGACCGACCTTTCCCGCCTGCGGGTGACGGCGGTCCTCACGGCCGAGGCGGCGGCCGCAGGGTAGGGCCGGACCGCGGCGGTGGGACACGGGACGGCCGCGGCCGCTCTTGGCGGCCGCGGCCGCGCCGTCCCGGCCTCGATCCCTAGTCTCCGCCCGAGCCGCTGTTGTCCTGCCCCGACCCCGACCCCTGCGGGCCCGAGCCTCCGTTGCCGTCGGACCCTTGCCCCGGGCCGGCGGAGAGGACGGCCCCGGTCGAGGCGTCGACGTACACCGCGGCGGTGGAGCCGTCCGCCTGCACCAGCGTCACGCGCCAGGCGGTGCCGTACAGGCTGTCGACCAGCTCAACGTCCACCGGCACAGCGCCGGCGTTGGCGCCTAGGGCGGCGGAGACGGCCTGGTCGAGCGACACGGTGGGCGCGGCGGGGGCGCCCCCCTGGCCCTGGAAGTCGCCATGCATGGTGTCGATGGCGAGAAGCTGGGGCGAAGCACCCGTGGTTCCCGCCGCCGATGCGGGTTGGGCGCTCTCCAATACGTCCGCGCTGCCGCCGGCGGAGGAGGCCACCACCACGGCGTAGGCGGGCACGCCGGCGAACAGGGCGTTGCCGAAGCCGAAGCCGCCATCTCCGCCATCTCCGCCGTCGCTCGTGCCGAGGCCCTGCCAGCCGTACAGGCGGGCGGAGAGGGCGAAGGGCTGGGCGAGGGAGGGGATGGCAAGGGAGGAGACGGTGGCCACGGCGGCGTCGGCGGCGGCGGTGAGCGAGACGGCCGGGGCGGAGACGGTCGGTCCGCCGCCGGTCGAGCCGGCGCCGGAGCCGGACGAGCCGGAGGTGTTCACCGTGACGGTTACGGTCTGGCCTCCCACGTCGAGGCTGAACACGGTGATGGCGCCGTTGTCCTCGCTCTGGGCGGTCACGGGGGCGCCGTTCTGCGCTGCCAGGGTGCTCTCGAGGGCGGCCAGGAAGGCGTTGAGGGCGGTGCCTTGGACGGGGGCGGTGCCAGCGCGCATGCGTACGCGCCGCCCGACCGGGTGGACGCGGCCGCTGGCGGCGTCCACGAACACGCGCCCCTCCGTCCGGCCGCGCACCCAGGTGACGACGTAGCCGCGTCGGCCGCCCACGCGGGCGGGGGCCATGGCCAGCACCGTCATGCCTCGGGCGCGCAGGGAGGCGCGCAGGGCGCGCGCCAAGACGAGCGCCGCCCGGTCGCGCACCACGAGGTGGGCGCGGCCGCGGGCGGGTAGACCGCGGGCGAAGGAGGGGGCGGCCTGCGCGCCGAGGGTGGCGGCGACGGCCAGCGCCCCGGCGATCATGTGGGGGAAGAACCGGTGGCCTCGCATGGGTGTCCACTCCCATCCCTGTCGGATTCTCCCAAGGGGTCCGAGGGCATGGTAGGGGGGGATTGTGGCAGGTGTATGGCAGCGGGGCTGTCGAGGCACGGAAGCGGGAGTCGCGCCCACCGTCACGGAAGGGGATCTCCCGTCGGCCCGTAGCCGATGCCCAGACCCCCGTCCACCGCCAGCACGGCGCCGGTCACGTAGGAGGCGAGGGGCGACAGGAGGAAGGAGGCCGCCGCCGCCACCTCTTCCGGACGGCCCGCGCGCCCGAGGGGGATGGACGACAACAGGGCGCGGCCGCGCTCGCCCTCCCCCAGGGAGGCGCCCATCCCGGCCGTCAGGGCGCCGGGCACGACCGCGTTCACACGCACGCCGCGCGGCCCCCATTCCATCGCCAATGCCCGCACCCAGGCCACGAGCGCCGCCTTGGTGGCCGCGTAGGCGGCGGCTGGGAAGGGGCGGGGCGGGGCGAACGCGTCGATCGAGGCCACCGCCACCACCGCGCCTCCCGCCGCTTCCAGCGCGGGCCGCAGGAGGGAGAGGAGTTCGGCCAGGGAAGCCACGTGCACGTCGAGCATCTGGTGCCACTCGTCCCGCGTCGTGCGGTGCCAGGCGTCGGCGTAGGCCACGCCCGCCACATGGGCCACGGCCGTCACCGGCAGGCGGGCGAGGCGGGCGCGCGCCGCCTCGTTCCAAGGGCGGCGCAGGTCCTGGACCACGACCTCGGCCCAGGGGGCGCCCTCCTGCCGCATGGCGCGGGCCAAAGCGGCCGTCTCCTCCCCGCCTCGGCCTACCAGGGCGAGCCCCCGCCCCTCGCCCGCCAGCCGGTGGCAGAGGGCCTCGCCCACCGGGGAGCGGGCGCCGGTCACCACCACCCCGCCGCGCTCCGGGTTTGACAGCCCGATCGCCTCCTGCTACACTCCGCGCGTTCTTGCCAGCCCGCCGGTGACCCAGTATGTCCGACGCCCCGCCGGGGCGTAAAGGAGCGCCATGGCCGCCCTGCCCGAACCGCCCCCGCTGCCGCCGCCGTTGCCGGCGCCGGCGGTCGACACCCACGGCCACCTCAGCGATCCCCGGCTCGCGCCCACAGCGGAGCGCCTGTTGGCGCGGGCGGCGGCGGTGGGGGTGGCGTACGTCGTCGACCCGGCGGTGGACGCCGCGAGCGCGGAGACGGCCCTCGCCCACGCCCGCCGTTTTCCCCGGGCCGTGCGCGCCGCGGTGGGAGTGCACCCCCACGAGGCGGCGGCGCTCGGCCCGGACGACTGGGCGCGCGTCGAAGCCTTGGCCGCCGATCCCCTGTGCGTGGCCGTGGGCGAGGTCGGCCTCGACCACCAGCGCGTCTTCTCCCCGCCTGCGGTACAGGAGGAGTGCCTCGAGCGCAGCCTGGACCTGGCGCGACGCCTGGACAAGCCCGTCCTCCTCCACGTGCGGGCCGCGTACCGCCGGACGCTGGAGATCCTGGACGGGGCGGGGAGGGTGCGCGGCATCCTGCACGCCTTCTGGGGCGACCGGGAGACGGCGGAGGCCTTCCTGGTGCGCGGTTTCCTCCTGGGGGTGGGAGGTGCGGTCACCTTCCGGCGCGAGGAGGGCCTGAGGCAGGTGATCGCCGCCCTTCCGCCCGGCTCGTTCGTTCTGGAGACCGACGCCCCTTACCTGGCGCCGGAGCCGGTGCGCGGGCGCACCAACGAGCCAGCCCTGGTGGCCTACACGGCCCGTCGGGTGGCGGCGGTGCGGGGCGTGGAGGTGGCCGAGCTGGTGCGGGAGACGACGGCGGCGGCCGCCCGCCTGCTCGGTTGGCCAGCGGAATAGGGCGCGAGTGTCGAGACGGGTCGCACGTTTTTTCCGGACTCCGGAAGGAGATCCGGTTCCTGGACGCGAACACCCCGCACCGACTTGCATGGGAAGAAAAGTTGTCGGCAACCGGAACGCCGGCATAGGATGCGGCGGGAGGTGAAAGGGTGGCCGGGGGTTGGCGGCTGGGCGCAGGGCGGAGCGGGGCGGCGGCGGCCGTGCTCGCCTGCTTGGCGCTCGCCTTCGCCCCCACCCCGGGGGCTGCGGCCGCGGCGCACGCCCGGCACGCCTCAGCCGCCGCACACCGGCGGCACGAGCCGGCGGGGCGCCGGACCGGGCGGCCGGCCGCCCGTCGGGGCGGACGCGCCGACGGCCGCAGGCCTGCCCCCGCGGGGCAGGCGACGGGTGGCTACACGGTGGTGGGCCACCTGACGGTGGAGGCCACGGCCTACTGGCCCGACCCGTCCTGGTCCGACGGCGTCACGTCGACGGGCGTGCGGGCGCAGTACGGGGTGGTGGCCGTCGATCCCAGCGTCATCCCCCTCGGCACCCACCTCTACATCCCCGGTTACGGCCAGGCCGTCGCGGCGGACACCGGTGCGGCGATCGTGGGCGACCGCATCGACGTCTGCTTCGACACCGCCTGGCAGGCCCAAGACTGGGGCGTGCGCTACGTGACGGTGGCCATCGAGCGGCCCACCGGCTAGGCGCCTTCGCGCGGCGGATGGCAGGGCGGCCCCGGTCCGGGGTCGCCCTTGGCGCGGTTCGGTGCCTTCCCGGCGGCGTGCTATGCTGGTGCCACAGGCATCGAATGGGGTGACGCAAGGCGCAGGCACCGACTACGCCCACCGCCATCCGCGCCGCCCTGGCCGAGCGCGGGCTGGCGCCGCTGCACCGCATGGGACAGCACTTCCTGGCGGACCCGCGCGTCGCGGCGCGCATCGCCGCCGCTGTGGCGAACCGCCCGGAACGGGTGTGCCTGGAGGTGGGACCGGGCCTGGGAGCGCTGACGGCCGCCCTGACGGACGCGGGGCGGCGGGTGGTGGCGGTGGAGATCGACCGCGGCCTGGCGGCCTTCGTGCGCGACCTCGCGGGCGTCGACGGCGCGCCCGTCACCGTGGTGGAGGGCGACGCCCGCACGGTCGATCTGGCCGGCCTCTCCGCCCCGGCCGACACCCTGTTCGTGGGCAACCTGCCCTACTACGCCAGCTCCCCGCTCCTAAGGCGCGCCCTCGCTCTGGGCTACCCCGCGGCGGTGGTCATGGTACAGCGGGAGGTGGCGGGGCGCCTGGTGGCGCCGCCGGGCCGACCGCTGCGGAGCGGCCTGACCGTGCTCCGGGAGGCGGTCTGCGCCATGGAGGTGCTCTTCTCCGTGCCGCCCGAGGCATTCTACCCCCGCCCGGAGGTGGAGTCGGCGGTCGTCCGCCTCACGCGCCGCCCCGACGCCCTGGCCGGGGCCGCGTACGCGCGCCTGGAGCGGGCGCTCAGGGCCGGTTTCGGCCACCGCCGCAAGGGGATGCGCCAGGCCCTGCGGCACGGTACGGCCCTCTCCCCTGGGGAGGTGGAGGCGGCCCTCGCGCGCGCGGGCGTGGAAGGGCAGCGCCGCCCCGAGACGCTTTCCCTGGCGGAATGGGACGCCTTGGCCCGGGCCCTGGAGGAGGAAGGGGGCGAGGGGGCGTGGCGGCCGGAAGCGCGGGCTGGTTCGTGAGCCCCAGCCGGGGACGCCGGACGCTGGAGGGGATGTACCGCGACCTCGTCGAGTACATGGCCGAAGACCCCGAGGCGCGCTACAAGCTCATCGTGGGCAGCGACTCCCAGCTGAGGCAGGAGCTCGTCTTCGTCACCGCCGTCGTCTGCCATCGCCTGGGCAAGGGGGCGCGTTACTACTACCAGCGCGTGCGCCACCGGCGCATGGCCAGCCTGCGCCAGCGCATCTTCTACGAGACGTCGCTCAGCCTCGAAGTGGCCGGCGACTTAAGCCGCCTGTTCGCCGAGCGGGGCCCGGCGGACGTGGAGCTCGAGATCCACCTCGACATCGGGCCCGAGGGCGAGACGCGCGACCTCATCCGGGAGATCGTGGGCATGGTCATGGGCAGCGGCTTCCCGGCCAAGATCAAGCCCGAGGCGTACGCCGCGTCGTCGGTGGCGGACCGGTACACGAAGAACGTCTGAACGGCGGTCCCGGCCGCCGCGTACGTCGAGTCCGCCCTGCCGGGGCGTCGGCGAAGCGGGCGCGGCGCGGGACGGGGAAGCGGCCGGGGGATCGCCGCCCCAGGGGGTCGGCGCGTCGGCTGGCGCCGGCTTGGCAGCCAGGCGGTCGCGACTCTGCGAGCGCGCCGGCGATCCGGCGAGTGGGAGGCGCTCTGGGCCAGCGAACCCCATCGCCGCCGCCCGAAGGCCCGCCGCCGAGAACAGGTCCGAACCGCTGCATGACCACCACGGTTGTGAGGCACACCCGTTCGCCCGATATCGATTGACAACCGCCGATGTCCCCTGTAAAATACCGCGCCTTGACGGTCTGCCCCGACCCGCGTACAATCGTTCTAGCCGCGTCGTTGGGCAGGAAGGATGTGGTGGGGTTGGCGGCCAAGGTTCTTGCGGACATCAAGCGGGACCTGGACGGACTCATCGGCTCGCGCATCCGGTTGCGCGCCAACAAGGGTCGGCGCAAGGTCGACGAGCGGGAGGGGATCCTGGAGCGCACCTACCCCAGCATCTTCGTGGTGCGCCTGGTCGAGGACTCCTCCATGCGGCGCGTGTCCTTCAGCTACGCCGACATCCTCACGGAGGCGGTGGAGCTGACGGTGTGCCGCGACGAGCCGCCCGTGCGCCCGCCGGCGGCGCAACCCTGCCCGGTGAACTGACCTGAAGTGCCGCGACGGCCCGGGCGCCCGCGATGGGCGCCCGGGCCTCATTCCGCATGGCGTTCCCGGCGGCGTCGCATCCTGCCCGGTCGGGGGGTGGTGGCGTTGGCCGCGCGGCGAGGTGCCGTCATGGTGGTGGGCGGTCACGAGGACCACAGCGGCGCCCGCCGCATCCTGCGCGAGTTCGTCCGCCTGTCGGGGGGCTTCGCGGCGCGCATCGCCGTGGTGGCCACCGCCGCCGAGGACCCCGCGGCGGCGGCGGCCGCCTACGTCGACGCCTTCGCCTCCCTGGGGGCGCCCGCCCGGGCGGTGCGCGTGGCCGACCGGCGCGAGGCGGGCGACTTCGCCGTCGCCGACCTCCTGCGCCAAGCGACCGGCATCTTCTTCACCGGCGGCGACCAGCTGCGCATCACCGCCATGCTGGGCGGCACGCCGTGCGAGGCCGCGCTCCGGCAGGCGCACGGCGCAGGGGCGGTGGTGGCCGGCACGAGCGCCGGGGCCAGCGCCATGAGCTCCACCATGATCGTGGGCGGCCGTTCCGACGCCTCGCCCCGGCGGGAGGTGGTGCGCATGTCCCCAGGGCTTGGGCTGTTGCCCGAACTCGTCATCGACCAGCACTTCGCGCAACGCGGCCGCCTCAGCCGCCTGCTCGCCGCCCTGGCCCAGAACCCCGGCCTGTTGGGGGTGGGGGTGGACGAGGACACCGCCTTCGTGGTGGACGGCGACGGCGTCCTGCGCGTCGTCGGCAGCGCCACGGTCACCGTGCTCGACGGGCGGGGGGTGCGGCTGTCGACCGCCTCCGAGGCCGACCTGGACCAGTCGCTCACGCTCACGGGCGTGGTCCTCCACGTGCTGTCCGACGGCTATCGGTTCGACATCCGCGCCCGCCGGCCGTACCCGCCGGCGCCGGAGGGGGCGGAATAGGGCGAGGGCGCCGGGAAAGCCTACGCCTTGTCACGCGAGGGAGGAAGGCCGCCGGTGAGGATCTTGGCTTGGCGTTCGTTCGAAGGCCCCAACGTCCACTGCCACCGCCCCGTGCTGGAGTTCCTTCTCGACCTGGAGGCGCTCGAAGGCGTAGCCACTTGCGACGTACCGGGCGCGGCCGAGCGCCTCGTCGCCATGCTCCCGCCTTTGGCGGAGCACCACTGCGGCCTGGGCCGTCCCGGCGGCTTCGCCCAGCGCCTGAGGGAGGGAACGCTCTTCGGCCACGTGGTCGAGCATGTGGCCCTCGAACTCATCCACCGCGCCGGGGAGGAGGTGCGCTACGGCAAGACGCGGGCCACCCGCACGGCGGGCGTGTACTCGGTGGCGGTGGAGCAGCGCACGCCGGAGGTGGCGCGGGCGGCGGCGGAGGCGGCGCTCGATCTGGTGGAGCGGATCGCACGCGGGCAGGAGGCCGATCTGGCGGCGGCGGAGGGGCGGGTGGCGCAGGCCGCCGCCGCCCATGCCCTCGGGCCCAGCACCCGGGCCCTGTGGGACGCCGCCCAGCGCCGGGGGATCCCGGTGCGGCGCCTGGGGACGGGTAGCTTCCTCGCCCTGGGGTACGGGCGGTACATGCGCCGCCTTGAGGGCTCTATCACCGACGCCACCTCGGCCGTGGCGGTGGACGCCGCCCAGGACAAGGCGCTCACCCGAGCCCTGCTCGAGACCGCGGGCCTGCCCGTGGCGCCGGGGACGGTGGCGGCCGACGCCGAGGCGGCGGCGCAGGCGCTCGCCCGCTTGGGGCCACCCCTCGTGATCAAGCCCCGCCGCGGCCGTCAGGGCGAAGGCGTGAGCCTGGACGTGCGCACCCCGGAGGAGGCGCGGCGCGCCTTCGCCTTGGCGGCGGCAGGTGACGGGGAGGCGGTGTGCGAGCGCCAGCTCCCCGGCAGCGCCGTGCGCGTGCTGGTGGTGGGCGGTCGGGCGGTGGCGGCGGCCGTCCGACGTCCCGCCCAGGTGGTGGGCGACGGCCGGCGCACGGTGGCGGAGCTGGTGGCGGCGGAGAACGCCCGACCGGAGAGGGGGGAGGGCCACGCCCGCCCCCTCACCCGCATCCGCCTCGACTCGCCCCAGGCCCGCGCCGCCCTGGCACGCGCCGGACATGCCTCCGACAGCGTACCGGCGGCGGGCGAGAGGGTGCCCCTGTGCCTGGCCGCCAACCTCTCCACCGGCGGCACGGCGGAGGATGTGACCGACGCCCTCCACTCGGACAACGCCCGACTGGCGGTCCGGGCGGCGCAGGCGGTGGGCCTGGACGTGGCCGGGGTGGACCTCATCCTTGCCGACCCGGGCCGCTCGTACCGCGATGCGGGGGGCGCGGTACTGGAGGTGAACGCCTCCCCGGGGCTGCGCATGCACCTCTTCCCCAGCGTCGGGCGGCCCCGCCCTGTGGCGGACGCCATCGTCGACCACCTGTTCGGCGCCGGCGACGGGCGCATCCCCGTGGTGGCGATCACGGGCACGAACGGCAAGACCACGGTGGCGCGCCTGGTGGCGCACATGGTGGGGGAGACGGGGCGCACGGTGGGCCTGACGACCACGGACGGCATCCGCGTGGGGGCCGAGGAGATGGCGCACGGGGACGACGCCGGGCCGCGCTCGGCGCAATCCGTCCTGTCCGATCCCCGCGTGGAGGTGGCGGTGCTGGAGTGTGCACGCGGGGGCATCCGGCGGCGCGGCCTGGGCTTCGACCGCTGCCAGGTGGGGGCCGTCCTCAACGTGGCCGCCGATCACCTGGGGCAGGACGGCATCGACAGCCTGGACGAGCTCGCCCACGTCAAGGCCCTAGTGGTGGAGTGCGTCCTCCCCGAGGGGGCGGCGGTGCTCAATGCCCACGACCCGCGCGTGCGCGCCATGGCGGCGCGCACGCCGGGACGGGTAGTCCTGTTCTCCGGGCGGGAGGGCGATCCGTACGTGCGCCGCCACGTGGAACGGGGCGGAGAGGCGGTGGCCGTGGCGGGGGGACGGCTTGTCCACCTGTGGGCGGGGCGCGAGGAGGAGATCCTGCCCCTCCGACGCCTGGCCTTCGCCTTCGCGGGCGCGAGCGCGGCCATGGTGGAGAACGCCTGCGCCGCGGCCGCCATCGGTTTCGGCCTCGGCCTGGGGGGGGCTGACGTGGCCCGCGGCCTGCGCACCTTTAGCGGCGGCCCGCGCGACAACCCCGGGCGCATGAACCTGATGGCGGTGGGCGACACCCGCGTCCTCCTCGACTACGGCCACAACGCCCCCGCCATCGCTGCCGCCGCCTCCCTGGCCCGGCGACTGGCGACGGGAAGGCTCCTGGCCGTGGTGGGCGTGCCCGGGGACCGGCGCGACCGCGACATCGCTGCCGCTGGAGAGGTGGCCGCCCGCGTCTTCGACCGCGTGTGGTTCAAAGAGGACCGCGACCGCCGAGGGCGAGCGCCGGGCGAGGTGGCGGCGCTCCTGGAGGCGGGGGCGCTCAGGGCGGGGGCGCGCCGCCGCGCGATCCAGGTCTGCCTGGCCGAAGAGGCTGCCCTGGCTCGAGCCCTGGAGGCGGCGGCGCCGGGCGACCTCGTGGTGTACTTCTACGAGTCGTACGAGCCCGCCCGCGCCGCGTTGGCCGAGCTGGGGCGGGAGGCGCCCCATCGCCTGGCGACCGCGGCCACGGCGGCCCAGGGTCCAGGCGGGTAGGCGGCTCGCCGGCGGGGGGCCTGCGCAGCCGCATGTCCCTCGTCCGCCTCGCGCTTGTCGGGCGCTGACCGTCAACGCGAGGCTCGTGGGCGATGGCGGTCCCGTTGCCCAAGAAGTGGACTCCGCCCATGCCGCCGACCGACGTGTTTGCCGGGGCAGGCGTTCGCCGCAGTGGCGATGCGGGTACCCCCATGTGAACGACGTGGAACAGGAGGTCGCAGTGCCAAGCGGCCTGGCCGTGGGTCCGTGCGCCTACGGCCGGGCGACTTTCGCGCGCGCGGGGGTGTCGAACGTCCGCCGGGCCGGGATGCCGCCCGCCACGATCCAGGAGCGCATCGGCCCCTCGCTGACGACGGCGCACTACGTTGGCGCGGCGCCCCGGGCCATGCAGGAGGCGGTAGAGCGGGCTACGCTTACGCAATGGGGTCAAGAGGCGAGCCAACTGGGAGAGAGAAGTGGAGCCCTAACAAGCAAGAAACCGACGATGCGAATGCTGTGCCTTCTGCCGCTGTTGTCCGATCAAACGATCGGCAAAGTCATGGCACTCCTTGCAAACAACCTTAGGATCATCTCGAGCCCATCGGGCTGGCCCATGTTCCGTGGTTTCCAAGGCGGCACAGAGATTGGCGAGCTTCACATAGTCCTTCTCGGGTAGAAGTTCAGCCGCAACGCTTCCGAACGCTATCCGGCTAGAGAGTCAAAATTTCGTGTTGACTAGTACGAAGTTGTTGTCATACTCAGGTGCGATACGCAACAAATCAAATCGCCGAGAATCTCGGCGTTATACCCAAGCTCCGCAGCTATTGCTCTGGCGGACAGACGCGCCCTTGATCTGTGGACGAGCCATGGAAGCAGTACGGACGCAACCGCCACTCCCAGCAAGGTAGATCCGATTCCATCCAGCCACCACAGCGTCCTCGCTTACCACCTTGAATGCCAAGGCCGGCGAATTCCGTTCGCTCCGATCGCACCGTAAATTGGGGGGAGCTTTCCCAGTAACCTGATGACGACCTGCACGTAGGGCGTGACGCCATGGCCAGTATAGCAAAAGCATAGGTGATCTGCACCTTGGGTGGTAGCATCGCAAGCTGATCGAGTGACCGATGTACAAGCGGCCCTGATCCTGATGGTGTTGACACGCGGTAGCGACCAAACGTCGCGCTCAAGTGCCCTCCGCGTTCGGCGAGCGCTGCGTCCACGCCGTGTAGGGAGCCGCTTGCCGAGCGCGTGGAAGCATGACCGATGCGGAGATCAACGGACGAGATGGGCGACTCGCCGTGGGTCGAGGGCCATTTGTCGGGCGCCTACTTGCCAGGTGAATGACCACCGGGCGGCGAGTGCGGCACCGTCGGCAGCTCGGCAGGCTTCGCCGCTGGGGAGGATGGGCGGCCGGGGCGGTCGGCGCCACACCAGGATGGGCGCACAGGAAGCGATGGAACGGCGTCGCGCCACCCGACCCTGCATGCCGTGGCGTGTGGGCGTGCTATCGTAGCGGGGACGGGATGGCGCGGGAGGGGAACGCGGTCGACAGGCGGGAGGCGGCGTGGGCGAAGGTGAACCTCGCGCTGGAGGTGGGGCCGCGCCGGCCGGACGGTTACCATGAGGTGGTCACCTTCCTCCAGGCCCTGGACTGGGAGGAGACGGTGCGCGTGGGCCTGGGCCGGCGCCCTGCGGGCGGCGTGCGCCTGCGGGTGCGGGGCATGCCGGCGCTTCCGCGCGGGGCCGGGAACCTGGCCGTACGCGCTGTCCACATGTGGCGTCGCTATGACCCCGGCCTCGGCCCGGTGCGGGTGGAGATCGCCAAGCGCCTGCCGGCGGGGGCTGGCCTGGGCGGTGGCTCGAGCGACGGGGCCGCCGTCTTACGCGCCCTCAGCCGCCTTCGCCCCGGCAGGGCGAGCGCCCCGGGCATCGCCCGCGAGTTGGGGAGCGACGTGCCCTTTCTGCTCTCCGACCTGCCGGCGGCCCTGGCGTGGGGCCGGGGCGAGCACCTGGAGGCGGCGCCCTCGCTCCCGGCGACCTGGAGGGTGGTGGTGGCGCTCGGCCCTCGGCCCCTCTCCACCGCCGCCGTCTACCGGCGCTTCGACCGCCTGGCAGGCGCGCGCGAGCCGATCGGGGAACGCAGCCGGGCCCTGGCCGCCGCCCTGGCCGCCTTGACGGCGGAGGGGGCGCGCCGGCCGCAAAGTGCCCAGGCGCTTGCGACCGTCGCTCCCTGGCTGGAGAACGATCTGTGGCCGGCCGCGCTGTCGCTTCTGCCGGAGCTGGAGCGGGTGCGCTCCCTCCTGGCGGAGAATGTGGGCCGCGGGCGGCCGGTGGCCATGACCGGGAGCGGGAGCGCCCTGTTCGCGCTGGTGGAGGACGCCGACCGCGCCGCGCACGCCGTGGCCCGATTGCTGCGGGAGGGCGTGCGGGCGAAGGCGGCGGCCCCCCGCGGGGGCGCGGCGGAGGATGGCGAAGGGCGGGTGGCGATGTGAGGCAGGACGTGTGGGCGGTGGTGCTGGCGGGGCGGCGCAACGACGGCCGGCTGGCCGTCGACTCGGGCGCCGCCACCTGGGAGGCGATGATCGACCTCGCCGGCCGCCCCATGGCGGCACGCGTTCTCGACGCCTTGGCGGCGGCGCACGGCGTGCGCGGCGGCGCCGTGGTGGGACCCGCCCCGCTGGAGGCCTACCTCCCCCCGGGGTTCGAGCGCGTCGAGCCTGTCGGGGACAGCGTGGCCAACCTGCGCGCAGGCCTCGGGCGCCGCCCGCCCTGGGCGGGGAGGACGCTCGTGGTCACCTCGGACATCCCCCTCCTCACGTCCGCCATGGTGGACGACTTCCTCGCCCGCTGCGGCGACGGCGAGCTCGACGTGTACTTCCCCGTCGTCCGCCGGGAAGTGGCGGAGGCGCGCTTCCCCGGCGTGCGGCGCACGTACGTGCGCCTGCGCGACGGCGCCTATACGGCGGGCAACCTGTTCCTCGTGCGGCCCGAGGTGCTGGTGGGGTCGGCCGACGGGGGCGACGACCTCTTGGCGCGCATGGTGCGCTGGCGCAAGGCGCCTTGGCGCATGGCCGTCGCCCTCGGCCCGGCCCTGGTGTGGGGGGCGGTGGTCGGGCGGTGGGATCTCGCGCGTGTGGAGCGCGAGGCGGCCCGCCGCCTGGGCGTCCGGGGGCGGGCGGTGGTGACCGAGCATGCGGAGGTGGGCGTGGACGTGGACAAACCCTCCGACCTCGCTCTGTGCCGGGAGGTGCTGGGACATGGCGCGCGGCCCTGAGCGGCCCGTACCCGTCCCGGGGGGCGGGGTGCGGTTGGCCAACGGCCGGGCGGAACGCCTCGCCCTTCTCACCCAGGCGCTCACCGCCTCCCCTGGGCGGGTGTTGGGGCTCGGGCGTCTGGCCGAGGCCCTGGGGGTGGCCAAGTCCACCCTGAGCGAGGACCTGGCGGCGGTCAACCGGGCCCTGCGCACCGCCGGGCGGGGAGAGGTGCTCTCCCTCCCCGGTGCCGCCGGCGGCATCGTCTACCGCCCCGAGCCGGCGGAGGAGCGCGTGCTGGACCTGGCCCAGGCCCTGTGCCGCGACCTGAGCCGGCCGGAGCGGCGGATGGCCGGCGGCTTCCTGTTCACCACCGACGTCGTCTTCTCACCCGCGGTGGCGCGCGACGTGGGGGAGGTGTTCGCGGGCCGGTTCTGGCCCGCCCGGCCCGACGCCGTGGTGACGCTGGAGACGAAGGGCATCCCCCTCGCCCTCATGACCGCCCACGCCTTGGGGTGCTCGCTTGTGACGGTGCGGCGGCGCACGTCGGTGACCGAGGGGCCGGCGCTGGAGATCAACTACCTGTCCGGCAGCGCGCGCATCCAGACGATGAGCTTGCCGCGGCGGTCCCTGGCGGCGGGGGCGCGGGTGCTGCTGGTGGACGACTTCCTCAAGGCTGGGGGTACGGCCCGAGGCCTCATGGACCTCATGGACGAGTTCGGGGCGGAGGTGGTGGGGCTGGCGGTCCTCATCGAGACGGCCGAACCGGCGCGCAAGCTGGTGGAGGGCCACCTCGCCCTGGTGCGGCTGGGGGAGCGGCCGGACGGCACCCCCGTGGTGGAGCCCAGCCCCACGCTCGCCGTCCGGCCCGTGCCGGCGCCGCGCCGGGCGGCTCCCGCGCCGCCGGGCGGGGACGGGGGCGAGGGACGCTGAGCGCCGAGGTGCCGGCGGCGATCGTCGTTCTGGCCGCGGGGCGGGGCACGCGCATGCGTTCGCCCTTGCCCAAGGTCCTGCACGAGGTGGCGGGCCGACCCATGGTGGGCCACGTGGTGGCGGCCTGCCTTTCGCTCGCGGCCGAGGGGGCCCAGCTGTGGGCGGTGGTGCCGCCGGGACCGGACGGGCGTCGGGTGGCGGAGGCGGCGCATCCCGCCCGCCCCGTGGTCCAGACCGAGGCCCGGGGCACCGGCCACGCCCTCGCCAGCGCCGTGGGCGAGCTGCCGGGGTCGGGGACGGTCATCGTCCTCAACGGCGACATGCCGCTCGTCACCGAGACCCTCGTGCGCCGGCTGGCGCGGGAGGGGGCGGGGGCAGCGGCCGCCCTCGTGGCCGCGACAGTCGACCGCCCCGACGGGTTCGGGCGCGTGCTGCGCGGCCCGGGGGGCGAGTTCGCACGCGTGGTGGAGGAGGCCGACGCCACCCCCGAGGAGCTTAAAGTGCGGGAGGTGAATGCCGGCCTGTACGCCTTCGACCTGGAGGCGGTGCGCCCCGTCCTGGGCGCGCTCGGCACCGCCAACGCACAGGGAGAGATGTACCTCACAGACGCCTTGGGGCATCTGGCGGCGGAGGGACGGCGGGTGGCGGTGGTGGAGGCGCCCGATCCGGAGGAGGTGATGGGCGTCAACACCCGCTTCCAGCTCGCCGAAGCGGCCGCTGTCCTCTTCCGCCGGCGGGCGCGCGCCTTGGGCGAGGCCGGGGTGGGCGTGGCCGACCCCGAGAGCGTGCGGGTGGAGGTGGCGTGCGAGGTGGCGCCGGGGGCGTGGCTGGGGCTCGGCGCCCACCTGTGCGGACGCACACGGGTGGCGGCAGGGGCGCGCGTCGAGGCCGCCCGCCTGCGAGGGGTGCGCGTGGCCGAGGGCGCGCGCGTGGGGGGCGGGACGTGGATCGACCCCGCCTGCCCCTCGCAGGGGGGCGGCGCCGCGGGGGCGAATGGGTGAGGGCGACCACCGCGCGCGGGGGGCCGCAGGCAGCGCGCGCCAAGATCGAGGGCCCGTCCGGGAGGGGGTTGCGACGTTGCAGGAGGTGACCCGCCACCGCCCGCGCCTGGCGACGTTCCGCAGCGCGCCCTTGCGCCTGTTCGCCGGCAACGGCAATCCCGCCTTGGCGCACGCCATCGCCGCCGAGCTGGGCATCGAGGCCGGCAACATGGTCGTGGGCCGCTTCTCCAACGGCGAGGTGCGCGTGCGCATCTCGGACAACGTGCGAGGCACCGACGTGTTCGTGGTGGAGTCGATGGCCTCGCCCGTCAACGAGCACCTGGTGGAGCTCCTGGTCATCACCGACGCCCTGCGGCGGGCCAGCGCCGCCCGCATCACGGCCGTCGTGCCCCACTACCCGTACGCCCGGCAGGACCGCAAGTCGGCCGGGCGGGAGCCGATCAGCGCCAAGCTCGTGGCCAACCTGCTCACCACCGCGGGGGTGGACCGGGTCCTCACCATGGACCTGCACGCGCCCCAGATCCAGGGCTTCTTCGACATCCCCCTCGACCACCTCACCTCCATGCCGATCCTGGCCAAGTACCTGGAGAAGTACGCGGGCGAACGGCCCATGGTGGTCTCCCCCGACGCGGGCGGCGTGCACCGGGCGCGCCTTCTGGCAGAGCGGCTGGGCATCCCGGTGGGGTTCGTGGACAAGCGCCGCCCCGAGCCCAACGTAGCCGAGGTGGTGCACGTGGTGGGCAAGGTGGAGGGGCGGACGGCCATCCTGGTGGACGACATGATCGACACCGGTGGCACCACGGCGGCCGCCGCCCGCGCCCTCCTGGACTTCGGCGCCCGCCGGGTGGTGGCCGCGGCCACGCACGCCGTCCTGTCGGGGCCGGCGATCGAGCGCCTGCGCGAGGCGCCGTTGGAGGAGATCGTCCTCACCGACACCTTGCCCCTTCCGGCCGGGGCGGACGGCCGCTACCGGGTCCTGTCGGTGGCGCCCCTCCTCGCCGACGCCATCGTGCGCATCCACGAGGACCGCTCCATCACCCAGTTGTTCGAGACCTGAGCCGGCGCTGTGGCATCCTCGGAGGGGAGAGCGCCGACCGGGCGAGGCGGCCGGCCGGCGACGGGAGGAGGAGGGGACGCCATGTCCGAAGGAACGGGAGAAGGGCCGGCGGAGGCGGTGGTGGCGGCGAGGCCGCGCCCGAGCGGCAAGCACGCGAGTCGGGAACTTCGGGCCCGCGGCGGCGTGCCGGCGGTCGTCTACGGCCACGGCGAACCCCTGCCTGTGGCCTTGACCCTGCGCGAGGCGCAGGCGGTGGTGGGGATGCCGCCCAACCACGTGTTCGCCCTCGCGCTGGAGGGGCGGGGGCGCGAGGACGTGCGCCTCGTGGCGGTGCAGCGCGAGGCCACCACGGGAAGGCTCCTGCACCTCGACCTGGAGCGGGTGCGCCGAGGCGAGCGCACGCGGGCCGAGGTGCCGGTCCACGTCCAGGGGGAGGAGGAGCTCATCCGGCGCGGCGGTGTGGTGGCGCGCCTGCTGGACGCCGTCGAGGTGGAGGGGGAGGCCATGCACCTGCCGCCGGCGGTGGAGGTGGACGTCTCCCACCGGGCGGCGGGCGACCACGTGACGGCGGGCGACCTCTCCCTTCCGCCCGGCGTCGCGCTGGTGACGCCGCCCCAGACGCCGGTCCTGCACGTCACCCACCCGGCGCGCGGCGGCGACGAGGGCGCGCCGGGGGAGCCGGCCGAGCGCTGACATGGGGGCGCCGCCTGCGCGCGTGCGCCTGGTCGTGGGCCTGGGCAACCCGGGCGGCCGCTACCGGGGGACGCGGCACAACCTTGGGTTCGCCGTGGTGGAGGAACTGGGCCGGCGCTGGGGGGGCTCCTTCCGCCCTCGCTTCGACGGTCTGGCCGCCGACGCCGCCGGCCCGGGGGGGCCGGTGACGCTCCTCATGCCGCAGACGTTCATGAACGACAGCGGCCGGTCGGTGGCGGCCGCCCGCCGCCGGCTGGGCCTCATGCCGGGGGAGGTCCTCGTCGTGCACGACGACCTCGACCTGCCGCTCGGAACCGTGCGCGTCCGCCCCGGGGGTGGGAGCGGCGGGCACAACGGACTGCGCTCCGTCATCGCCGCCCTGGGCGGGCAGGACTTCGGCCGGGTGCGCCTGGGCATCGGCCACCCCCCGCCGGGCGCGGACGTGGTCGCCTACGTCCTCGACCGCTTCCCGCCCGGCGAGCGGGAGCTGGCCGAGGCGGCGGTGGAAAGGGCGGTGGCGGCCGTGGCGCGGGTGGTGGCCGACGGCTATGAGGCGGCGATGAACGAGTTCAACGCCCCCGCCCGCCCTGCGGGGCGTGGCTGAGGCGGAGGCGGGCGGGGGCGTGGGGGCGGCGGCGCGCCCCCCCCCCCCCCCGCGCCAGCCCCCCCCACCCGCCCCCCCCCCCGGGGCGGGGGCCGCCCCCCCGCCGGCCCCCGGGCGGGGGGGCCCCATGGGGGGGGCCCGCC
>JAILZS010000015.1 GCA_023512375.1 Bacillota bacterium
GTGAAGGCGCGGCGTGTGTTGAGGGCGGCGGCGGGGGCCCCGCCGGGGCGGGGGGGGGGTTGGCCGGGGGGGGGGGCGGGGTTGTGGGGGGGGCGGCGTGGGGGGGGCGGGCGGGGGGGTAGGGGGGGGGGCGGGGGGGGGGGCCCCGGGCGGGCCCCGCCGTCCCCGTCGGCCCCCATCAGGAGGGCGGCGCGGCGTCCGTGTCCACCACCCGGCCGTCGCCGCCCGCCGGGCCGGCGCTGGCACCGCCGCCGGCGGCGGCCGACGCCGCCTGGTACATCTCGCTCCCGAACGCCATGAGCGCCTCTTGCAGGGAATCGCCCGCGCGCGCCAGGGCCGAGTCCTTCTCCTCGTCCGGCTTGTCGCCCGCCGCCGCCAGGGCCTCGCGCGCCTGTGCCACCGCCTTCTCCAGGCGCTCCCGCGTGGACGCCGACACCTTCTCCCCCGACTCCTTGAGCAGGCGCTCCGCCTGGGCCACCTGTCCGTCCACCTGGTTGCGCCGCTCGGCCCGCTCGCGCTGGCGCCGGTCCTCCTCGGCGTGGGCCTGGGCGTCGCGCACCATGCGCTCCACCTCGTCCTTGCCGAGCTGCGTGGACCCGGTGATCGTCACGCGCTGCTCCTTTCCCGTGCCGCGGTCCTTGGCGCTGACGTTGAGGATACCGTTGGCGTCGATGTCGAAGGTCACCTCGATCTGCGGCACCCCGCGCGGCGCCGGCGGGATGCCCTCGAGCAGGAAGCGGCCGAGGGAGCGGTTGTCCTTGGCCAGCGCTCGCTCCCCTTGCAGGACGTGGATCTCCACCACCGTCTGGCCGTCGGCGGCCGTGGTGAACACCTTGCTCTGGCGTGTGGGGATGGTGGTGTTCCGCTCGATGAGGGGCGTCGACTGCCCGCCCAGGGTCTCGATGCCCAGGGTGAGGGGCGTGACGTCGAGGAGCACCACGCCGCGCACGTCGCCGCCCAGGACGCCTCCCTGGACGGCCGCCCCCACGGCCACCACCTCGTCCGGGTTGACGCCCTCGTGCGGATCCTTGCCGGTGAGGCGGCGGATGAGCTCCTTGATCGCCGGCATGCGCGTCGAACCGCCCACCAGCACGACCTGGTCGATGTCCCCCTCCTTGAGTCCCGCGTCGCTCAGGGCCTGGCGGAAGGGCCCGACCGTTCGCTCCGTGAGGTCCCGCGTCAACTCCTCGAACCGCGCCCGGGTGAGGCGAAGCTCCAGGTGCTTGGGACCGCTCTGGTCGGCGGTGATGAAGGGCAGGGAGATGGTGGTCTCCGTGGCGGAGCTCAGCTCGATCTTCGCCTTCTCCGCCGCCTCGATCAGGCGCTGCAGGGCCTGGCGGTCCTTGCGCAGATCGATGCCCGTGTCGCGCAGGAACTCGGACGCGGCCCACTGCACCACGCGCTGGTCGTAGTCATCGCCGCCCAGGTGCGTGTCGCCCGCCGTGGCCTTCACCTCGAACACGCCGTCGCCCACCTCGAGGATGGAGACGTCGAACGTCCCGCCCCCGAGGTCGTACACCAGGATGGTCTCGTTCTTCTGCTTGTCGAGGCCGTAGGCCAGGGCCGCGGCCGTAGGCTCGTTGATGATGCGCAGGACCTCGAGGCCGGCGATCCGTCCCGCGTCCTTGGTCGCCTGGCGCTGGGCGTCGTTGAAGTAGGCCGGCACGGTGATGACGGCCTGCGTCACCTCCTCGCCCAGGTAGCGCTCGGCGTCGCTCTTGAGCTTCTGCAAGACGGCGGCCGAGATCTCCTCCGGCGCCATCTCCTTCTGGATGGCGGGCAGGTAGAAGCGCACCCCGCCCGACGCGCCCTCCTTGACGGCGTAGGGCACGCGCGCGCGCTCGTCCGCCACCTCGGCGTAGCGCCGGCCGATGAAGCGCTTGGCGGAGAAGATCGTGTTCTCGGGGTTGAGCACCGCCTGGCGCCGGGCGATCTGGCCCACGAGCCGTTCGCCCGCCTTGGTGAAGGCGACCACCGACGGCGTGGTCCGCGCGCCCTCGGAGTTCGTGATCACCGTGGGCTGGCCGCCTTCCATGACGGCCACCACGGAGTTCGTGGTGCCCAGGTCGATCCCCACAATCTTGCCCACGCCGGTCACCCTTTCCCTGTCCTCGAGCCCGCCACGTCGGCGACCGGGCCCGGCCCGGTCGCAGCACCGCCATTATAGGAAGCCGCGCCCAAACCGTCAATGACGGTCAGATGTCGTCCCGACCGCCAAAGGCGCCTGCGCCAGAACCCGCCCCCCCGCCTCCAGGACCGCCGTGCCCACCACCGCGCCCGGGCGCGCCGCCGCCGACAGACGGGCAGGAAGCCACAGGCGGGTGCGCACCCGCGGCACCAGGGGGCGGGGCACGACGGCCCGCAGCGGGGCCGCGAGGATGACGTCGGCATGGGCGAAGGGCCGGCCGGCGAGCGGCAGACGCGCCACCCGGCCGGCGAGGGGGCTGGCCACGGGGACGAAGTTGCGGTAGCCCCACTCCAACAGGGCGGCGGACTCCCCCCACCGGTCGGGGCTGCGGAGGACGACGGCCAGCAGGGGGAATCCTCCGCGCGTGGCCGAGGCGACGAGACAGCGCCCGGCGGCGCTCGTGGTGCCCGTCTTCACCCCGTCCGCCCCCGCCATCACCTGTAGCAGGCGGTTCGTGTTCGTCATGTCGAACACCCGCCCCTCCTCGTCCTCCACCCGCGCGTGCTCGAGCGTGACCAGGGCGCGGAAGGCGGGTAGGGCGAGGGCGGCGCGGGCGATGCGGGCCAGGTCGTAGGCGGTGGTGTAATGGCGCGGGTCCGGCAGGCCGTGGGGGTTCTCGAAGTGGCTGCCCCGCGCACCGAGGGCGCGGGCGACGCGGTTCATGCGCAGGGCGAAGCGTTCGGCGCTGCCGTCCGTCGCCTCTGCCAAGGCCTCGGCCGCATCGTTGCCCGAGCGCAGGAGGAGGCCCGTCAGCAGGGCGCGCACCCGGATGCGCTCGCCTGCCCTCAGGTGCATGCGCGACCCCTCGGTGGTCGCGGCGCGACGGCTCACCGTCACCACCCGGTCGAGGTCGCCGCGCTGAAGCACCAGGTAGGCGGTGAGGATCTTCGTCGTGCTGGCCGGCGGCCGGCGCACAAAGGCGGCGTGCTCGTACAGGACACGGCCAGTCACCGGATCCATGAGCAGGGCGCTGGCGCTCCCCAGGGCGAAGGGAAGGGGCCCGATCTCCCGCCCCACCCGCCAATGGGGTACCACCGGTGTTCGCCACAGGTCGTCGGCGCGCGCCGCGGTGGCGCGGCCGGGGGCGCACGCCAGGACGGCGGCGAGGGCAAAGGAGGCGGCCCCGGGCCATGGGCGCAAGGCATCACCCCCGCCCTAGTGTGCCGCGCCCGCCCGTCCCCCACGCCCGCATCGACGGCGCGGCGCGGCCGCCCGGCGACCGCGCCGCTTCGCCCCGCCCAACCCTGAGGCGCCTACTTGCTGTAGAAGGCGGCGTTCTTCTGAACGTACGACTGGAACTCGGGGGGCACGGCGTCGCCCGGATAGATGGCGTTCACCGGGCACTCGGGCTCGCACGCGCCGCAGTCGATGCACACGTTGGGGTCGATGAACAGCTGGTCCGTGTCCGCGTAGCCGGCCTCCTCGGGGCCGGGGTGGATGCAGTCGACGGGGCAGACCTGCACGCACGACGCATCCTTCGTTCCGATGCACGCTTCCGTGATGACGTAGGCCACCTCTCGGCTCCTCCTCGCCAGTGAGCTTCGGCCGCGCGGGACCGCCGCGGAACCTGGACCCAGCGCGCGCGCCGGCCGCCGTCGTCCGGCGCGCCGCCTCCCGTTGCGGGCAGTTCGCTAGGCCCGCCGCCAGCACCTTCCTCCTCCGCCTCAGCGCGCGCTTCGGGCTTGCGCCGCCGCCACCGCGCGGGCCACATCGGCCAGGATCTCCTCCGGCTCCTCGATCCCCACCGACAGGCGCACCAGGTCCTCGGTCACCCCCGCCGCCTCACGCTCGGCCGCGCTCAGGGCGCGGTGGGAGGCGGTGGCGGGATGGAGGGCGAGGGAGACCAGATCGCCCAAGGTAGGCCCGGTGCGCACGCGCTCCAGGTGCTCCAGCGTCGCCCACGCCGTCTCCCGACCCCCGTCGAGGCGCAGGGTGAGCACGCCGCCGAAGCCGCGGTCGCCGAACAGGCGGCGGGCGACGGCATGGTCGGGATGGGAGGCGAGCCCGGGGTAGACGACCTCCCGCACCCCCGCCACCTCGCGCAGGCGCTCGGCCAGCCACAGGGCGCTTTCGCTCTGGCGCCGCACGCGCAACCCCAGGGTCCTCAGGCCGCGCAACACGAGGTAGCATGCCCACGGCTCCAGCACGGCCCCGTAGAGGCGTGCCAGGCGGCGGACGGGGGCGGCGGCGGCCGCCCCCAGGGCCACCACCCCCGCCACCACGTCGCCGTGTCCGCCCAGGTACTTCGTGGCGCTTTCCACCACGGCGTCGGCGCCCAACGCCGCCGGACGCACCAGGGCAGGGCTGGCGAAGGTGTTGTCGACCACGAGGCGCCCCCCCGCGGCGTGCACCGCCTGCGCCAGCACCTCGAGGTCCGCCACCCGGAGCAGGGGATTGGCGATCGTCTCCACCAGCACGAGGCGTGGCCGCTCCCGGGCCACGACCTCCAGGGCGTTGGGCGTCGGCGCAAGCGGCACCCGCACCACCCGGGTGCCGTCCGCCCGCCGCCGCTCGAGCAGAGCCGACGTGGCGCCGTACAGGTCGGTGGAGGCGACGATGGTGTGCCCCTCACCAGGCGGCGCCAGCGCGTCCAGCACGAGATGCAGCGCGGCCATGCCGCTGGCCGCCGCCACCGCCTCGTCCGTGCCCTCGAGGGCGGCCACCGCGCGCTCCAGGGCCGCCGCCGTGGGATGGCCGTGGCGCGCGTAGTGGAATCCGCCCCCACCCCCCAGGGCCGCGTCCAAGGCGGCCATGGAGGCGTATGCGGCGCTCGTGCTCAGCTCCACGGACGGCACGAGGGGGACGGCGTCGCCACCTGTCGCCGCCTCGCCCGCGCGCGCCGCCTCCCCCACGGAGGCGAACGGCCGGCGCCCTTCCTCCCCCTCCGAACTCGCCATCATCCGCCTCCCTGGGGCGTGAGGGTCACGACCCACACCCGCCCGCCCACCCAGGGCCCGACGGCTTCCCCGTTGAGGCTGCCGCTGGCGCGCCACGCCGCGCCCAGGGTGAGCGTCACGGGACGCGCGCTCGTGAGATCCAGCGCCTGCCCCGCCTGATATACGTGGTTGATGAGGTAGCCCAAGGCGCCGCTCTCCTCCACCCCCACCCAGCAGGCCCCCGAGAACGCGAGGTGCAGGCGCACCTCGGGTCCGTGGACGCGGTAGCTGGCGCGCGCCCGGGGGCGGTCGAAGGCGGTCGTCGTGTAGCCGGTGCCCGAGGAGGCACCGCCGCCCGTGGAGTTGCTGGCACCGGCGCCCCCGGCGGGCGGTTTCACGCTCGAGCTGCCGCCGCGGCCGCCCTGGGCCGGCCCGGCCCCGCCCGCCGCCACGGGGGGACGGGCCGGATGGCCGCCCTTCGCCGCCGCCGGGGGACGCCCCGCCGGCGACCGCCCCATACGCACGAAATTGTCCACGATCCCGGCCAACAGCGCCGCCACCACGAGCGTGGCGAGGACGCCCCATAAGGGTGAGGTCCAACGCCGTCGAGCCGACCGAGGCCCCAGCTCGGACAGGCGCGCCGCGGTGCGCCGGACGCGCTCCTCGCCGGAGCGGGCACGCGACCGCGGCCGGTAGGTGAGCGCCTCGTCCCCCTCCCGGCGCGGGGCCGCTGCCTCGGGCGGCGGCGCCGGCCGGGGCGGCGGCGGCGGCGGGGCGTCACCGAATGCCTCGGCGATGAGCTCCTCAGGCGGCAGCCCCAGGTACTGGGCGTAACTGCGCAGGAAGAGTCGGGCCCAGAACTCGCCCGGGAAGGCGGTGTAGTCGCCCTCCTCCAACGCTTTCAGGTAGCTCTCGCGGATGCGGGTGCTCTCCGCCACGTCCGCCAGCGAACGCCCGAACGCCTCCCGGCACTCGCGCAGGGCTCGGCCGACGCCTCGGGCCCCCCGCACCGGACCCCCTGCCGTGTCGCCCATCCCGCACCCCCCCTCGCCCCGTCAGGGCCGTAGCCGGTTGTAGGTGCGCGGGAACGGCACCGCCTCCCGCACGTGGTCGAGGCCTGCGATCCACGCCACGGTGCGCTCGATGCCCAGCCCGAAACCGCTGTGCACCACGCCGCCGTACCGCCTCAGGTCGAGGTACCAGTCGTAGGCCGCCTCGTCCAGACCCGCCTCCTGCAGGCGCCGGCGCAGGAGGTCCGCGTCGGCGATGCGCTGGCTGCCGCCGATGATCTCGCCGTACCCTTCCGGCGCCAACAGGTCGGCGGCCAGCACGCGGTCCGGCCGGCCCGGCTCGGGCTCCATGTAGAACGGTTTCACCGCCCGCGGGAAGGCGTGCACGAACAGGGGGCGGTCGAAGGCCTGGGAGAGCGCCGTCTCATGCGGGGCGCCGAAGTCCTCCTCCGGCCCGAGCGCGAGCCCCTGGGCGCGAAGCCACTCGGCCGCGTCGTCGTAGCGCAGGCGGGGGAAGGGCGGACGCACCCGCTCCAGGGGGGCCGTATCGCGCTCGAGCGTCCGAAGCGCCTCCCCGCACCGCTCCAGGACGCGTTCGACCACGTAGGTCACCAGGCGCTCCTGCAGCGCCATGCTCCCTTCCAGATCGCAAAACGCCATCTCCGGCTCAAGCATCCAGAACTCGAGCAGGTGGCGGCGCGTCTTGGAGCGCTCGGCCCGGAACGTGGGCCCCAGCGTGTACACGCGCCCCAGGGCCATGGCCGCCGCCTCCGCGTACAGCTGGCCGCTCTGGGTAAGGTAGGCGGGCTCCCCGAAGTAGTCGGTGCGGAAGAGCTGGGTCGTGTTCTCCGCCGCCGTGCCCATGAGGATGGGGGCGTCCACCCGCACGAACCCCTCGCCGCGCAGGAAGGCCTCTGCCGCCCACAGGACGGTGTCGCGGATGCGCATCACCGCCGCCGGGCGGCGGTGGCGCAACCACAGGTGGCGGTGGTCGAGGAGGAACTCGATGCCGTGCTCCTTGGGCGCGATCGGGTAGTCCGCGGCGGGCGAGAGGACCTCCAGTTCCTCCACCTCCACCTCGTACCCGCCGGGGGCGCGGGGCTGGGCGCGCACCGGTCCCACCACGCGAAGCGCGCTCTCCTGCCCCAGGCCCTCGGCTCGCGCGAAGGCCTCGGGCGCGTGGTCGCGGCGCACGACCGCCTGCACCTCGCCGCTGCCATCGCGCACCACCAGGAAGGCGATGGCGCCATGCCCCCGCCGGTGCGTGAGCCACCCCGCCACCTGGACGCGTTCTCCCTCGCGCCCGGGAAGTTCCGCCACCCGGGTCGGCCCGACCGCCGCCCCCACCGCCCTCACCGCCCCTCCTCTCCTCCCAGCCCTAGCCCGCGGGCGATCACGAGGCGCTGGATCTCGCTCGTGCCCTCGCCGATCTCGAGCAACTTGGCGTCGCGCAGGTAACGCTCCACCGGGAAGTCCGCCATGTAGCCGTTGCCGCCGTGGATCTGCACCGCCTCGTTCGCCGCCCGGAAGGCCGCCTCGGTGGCGAAGAGCTTGGCCATGGCGGCCACCTGCCGGTAGTCCTCGCCCCTGTCCTTGAGCCAGGCCGCCTTGAGCGTCGCCGTGCGGGCGAGTTCCACCGCCGTGGCCATGTCGGCGAGCTTGAATCGGATCGCCTGGAAGGCGGCGATCGGGCGCCCGAACTGGCGCCGCTGGCGGGCGTAGGCGAGCGAGGCGTCCAGGGCCGCCTGGGCGACGCCCACGGCGAGGGCGGCGATGGAGATGCGGCCCCCGTCCAGCACCTCCAGGAACTGTGCCAGGCCCCGACCGCGCCGTCCGAGCACGGCCTCGGGTCCCACCCGTACGCCCTCCAGCACCACCTCCGCCGTCTCCGACGCACGCATCCCCATCTTGTGGTAGGGAACCGAGGTGGTGAGCCCCGGCGTGCCCCGCTCCACGAGGAAAGCGGAGATGGAGCCGTCCGCCTCGCGCGCCGTCACCGCGATGGCCCGGGCGCTATGGCCGTTCGTGATGAACTGCTTGCGCCCGTCCAGGACAAAGCTCCCCGCCTCCTCGCGCACGCGTGTGCGCGTCCCGCCCGCGTCCGACCCCGCCTCGGGTTCGGTCAGGCCGAACGCGACCAGCGCCTCCCCCCGGCATGCGGGCACCAGGTAGCGCGCCTTCTGCTCAGGCGTACCGAAGAGGTGAAGGACACCCTCTCCCAGGGAGACGGCCGCGACATAGGAGAGGGCGGTGGAGGCGCATGCGCGGGCGATCTCCTCCGCCACGAGGGCGTAGGCCACGGTGCCGGCGCCGCTTCCCCCCTCCTCTTCCGGGTACGGAAGGCCCATGAGGCCAAGCTCGCCTGCCCGCGCCAACAGGGCGGGCTCGAAGGTGGCGGTGCGGTCGCGAGCCGCCGCCCCGGGCGCCACCTCGCGCTGCGCGAAAGCGCGGGCGGTGTCGCGGATCCGGCGGTCCGCCTCGTCCAACGCGAAGTCCGTGCCCATCCCCCCCGCGAGGCCTGCCGCCGACCGGCGAGGATGTTCGCCTCGGGCGCTTGCATTCCTCCGCCCGTCTCCCGGCCTAGGGATGCGGCCTACCCCGGCCGACGTCTAGCCCTCGTCCATGAACTGGGCAACGTAGCTCCGGGCGCGCGCCAGCGACAGGCGCCGGGGCGGCGGCGTGACGGCGACCGCCCCGACAGCGGCCACCGCGAAGGCGACGGCGTACCCCACCACCACGGCGCCCGCCGAGCCGGCAGCCAACAGCGCCTCCACCAACATGCCCACCGGGACGAGCGAGGCGACTGCCAGCACCGCCCCGACCGCGAAGGAGGGGTTGGCGCGACCCGAGGCGTAGCTCCGCCTGAGCCACACCCCGAGCGGCAGGTAGTCGAGGTAGGTGGGGGTGAAACCGAAGCCCATGAACAGCGCCAGGATGAGACCCGCGATCTTCAGCGTGACCAACCGTTCTGCCCCTCCCCGCCACTGGCGGCGCGCCGTCTCCGAGCAACGGCGCCGAATCGTGCGCAGGTCGCGCGTCCAGTGTAGCATAGCGCGCCACGGGCGCCGGCCATGCGGCCGGCGGAGGGCGGCGTGACCGCCGCCGCCGACGCCCTCGCCCTCGCCACCGGCGCCGCGGCCGCCTTCAACCCGTGCGGCGTCGGCCTTCTGCCGGGCTATCTGGCCTTCCTCCTCGGCCGACCCGCCCCGGGACGCTGGCCGCTCGCCCTGGCCGAGGGCCTGGGGGCCGGCGCCGCGATGACCGTCGGCATCCTTGCGCCGTTCGCCCTCGTCGCCCTCACCTTCGGCGCCGTGGCCGGCTGGCTGGGGCCCCGCCTACCCCTGCTCGGAAGCCTGCTGGGCGCGGCCTTCGCCCTGTGGGGGCTCATCCTCCTGGTGGGGGCAGGGCGGGCCGCGCCGGTCCTCCCCATCCACGCCCCGCAAGGGGGCGGCCGCGGCCTGTGGGGCGCGGCCGTCTACGGCACCCTGTTCGCCCTGGGCTCGCTCGGCTGCACCTTCCCCCTCTTCCTGTCCCTGCTCCTGCAGGCCGCTGCCGCGGGCGGCCCGCTCGGGGGAGCGCGGGCGGTGGCCCTGTACGCCCTGGGGATGGGCGCGGTGGTCACCCTGCTGGCCGTGGCGGCACGCATCGCCCTGGTCACAGCCCGCCGCCTGACGGCGCGGGCCGCAGCCCTCTCGCCCCGCCTCACCGGCGCCGTCGTCCTGGCCTCCGGCTTGGCCGTGCTCGCCTACTATCGCTACGGGCTCGTCCTCTTCTAGGTACGGCCTGCCGCCTGGGCGGAAGGAGCGTGGGCGCGTACCGCCGCCACCAGGGCCGAGAGCGTCAGGACGCCCACATGGCGCCAGCGGACGTGGCCGGCGCCGTCGACCAGTACCACCGTGGGCAGGTCGGTCACGCCGTAGGCGTCGGTCACGGTCCCGGTGGCGTCCAGGAGCACGGGGAAGTCGAGCCCCTGGCCGTGCACAAAGCGCACCACGTAGCCTGTGGAAGGCTCGGCCAGCCGGAGGTCGACGGCCACCGGCGGCGGCAGGCCGTCGGTCCGCGCCCGGGCGCCGTAGGCCTTGAGCACCCTCAGGTCGAGGGAGCAGGCGTGGCACCAGGTAGCGAAAAAGTCCACCAGGCGCGCGCCGCCGTCGGCCGCCGCCACGGCCATGCGCGCCATGCGGCCGTCGGGCAGGATGGCGGCGAGGGTGCGTTGAGGCGCGCGCCCCGCCGGCAGGAGGCGGGCGCCGGCGTCGGCCGCCGTCGCCGCCTGGGAGGGCGTGAGCGGCAACGGCCCGCGCAAGGCAGCCGGGAGCGCGAGGGCGGCCCACACCGCCAGACCCGCCGCCCACACCGCCACCGCGGCCCAGAGGAGGCGCCGCCAGCCCGCCAGCCCCACGCCTAGCCCACCCCCAGGATCGTCCGCACCATGTTGTGCGGCGCGCCGGGCGGATAGATCACGTAGAGGAGCAGGAAGACCACCAACCCGGTCCCGGCCGCCACCAGCCACATGACCGCCGTCCAGGGTGCGAGCCGGCGGTGTCGGCGGAAGCGCCGCCGAAGTGCCCACCGCAGGGTGAAGATCCCCAACACGGCCGCCAGGGTGGCCAAAACGACGTGCGTCTGCAAGAACACCTGGTAGGCGCCAGCCAGGTGCGCCGGGCCCCCGAAGGTGCTATCGCCGTAGATCAGGCTCTTCGCCACGTAGCTGAGGAAGAACCCCACCGCCAGGAGCGTGGTGGCGAGCATCGCCCGCCGGTGCGCATGCACTTCGTGGCGGCGGATGCGCACCCACCCCACGATCAGACTGGCCGCACTCGACAGCATGAACGCCTCGTTCACGTACCCGAGGACATCGCCGCCGCTCACCCGCTCCATCCCCTCCCGCTTACCCCGTGCCCCGGCCCCCGCCCCTTCGCATCACCGCTCGGCCCGCCACCTCCGGGTCGACCGCCGGCTCCAGGCGCACCCAGCGCACGAACGCCGCCGCGAACAGGGCGCCGTACACGACCATGGTGAACAGATTCATGACGATGCCGCCCAACTCCTGGTCCACGGCCGGGCCAAGCGAGGGGACGGCGCGCGGGGCGTGCGCGTAAGGGGTGTAGAGCGGGAGGCGGCCCAGGGTGACGAAGGCGAACACGCCCAACATGAGCGTCCCATCCGCCAGCACGTACGCCATCTGGCCTGCCGGGTGGAGGCGTTCCTCCGGCAGAGGGCAAACGAGCGGCCACCACATGCACACCGCCGCCGCCACCAGCGTCGCGTGCTCGAGAAAGTGGATTCCCTCGCTGCGCAGGGCGGCGTCGAACAGGCCGGGGAAGTGCCAAAAGGAGAAGACGGCGTTGAACAGCACGAGCGCTGTCCAAGGACGGGTCACCGCGCGCACGACGACCGCCAGGGGGCGCCAGGCGATCAGGGCCCGCAGCGCCCAGGCTGGCGTCGCCGCCAGAGCGAGCGGGACGCTCACCATGGTGAGCAACATGTGCTGGACCATGTGAGCGCTGAAGAGGTAGTCGTCTCCTAGGGCGTCCAGGGGGCTGCCGACGGCCGCGTACAGGGCGGCGAAGGCGGTCCAGCCCAAGGCCAGCCGGACCGGCCACGCCCGCCCTTCTCCTTCCCGCCGCACGAGCACGAGCGCCGTGAAGGCCAGGGCCGTGACCGCTGTTCCCACCAGGATGTCCGGTTCCCACAAGGCCTGAAACCCCAGGCGCCAGAACCACGCCGCCACGCCTCCACCCCTTCCGGGCGGGCGGCGCGGTCGTCACCGCACCTTCAGGAGGTACGCCACCACCGCCTGTACCTGTGTGGGGGTGAGCCCGAGGTTGGGCATCTTCGCCTGGGGCCACACCGCCTGCGGGTTTGCGATCCACCGCGCCAGCCACGCCTGTTGGGTAGGTTGCCCACCCGGCACCATGCCCGGCACGGTCTGGCCCGAAAGCACCTTATCGAGGTCGGGGCCGATGCTCTGCCCCTTGCCGCCGATCACGTGGCAGGCCTGGCACTGGGCGGTCACGATCTGCTGCCCCATCGACACGAGCTGGGACGGGCTGGGCGGGCCGCCCCCCTTTCCCGTCGACGTGCCGACGTGCGCCGTCCCGCCCGCGCTCTGGCCGGTGAGGCCGGTCTGACGGGCGGCCACCGCCGCCGAGGGGGGCGGGGAGCTGAACGACTCCACCACCCCGAAGACGCCTACGCCGATGATGACAGCCATCGCCACCCCGAACCCGAAGAAGAGGCTGTACAGGCGCCGCCCGAGATTGAGGTGCATGAACAGCAGGGTTTGCAGGGCCACTTGGAACGCCGCCAGGAGGAGGACGATCGGCAACAGGTAGGGGCGGAGCGGCACGCTCGACCATACCAGGGCGAAGGCGATGACCGTGAGGACGACCGACAGGCCGCCCACCGTGAGGTACATCGCCAGGGAGCCGGCCGCGTGCCGATCGGGCCTCGGGTCGCCGTGGACCTCGTCCATGCCTGCCTAGACCGCCTTTCCCAGGAGGTAGACGACGGAGAAGATGACCACCCAGACGACGTCGACGAAGTGCCAGTACAGTCCCATGACCCCCACCTTGGTCACGCTCTCCTCGGGGAACTGGGGCTTGAACGAGTACGCCAGGAGAGAGCTGATCCAGAACACCCCGAACGTCACGTGCATGGCGTGGAAGCCCACCAGGGTGTAGAAGGCGGAGCCGAAGGGGCTTACCTGGAGCGTGAGTCCCTTGGCCCAGAAGCCCGCGAACTCGTAGGCCGTCTCCAAGAGGAAGACGAGGCCCAGGGCGATGGTGACGACGAGCCAGCCGCGCATGGCCGACAGGCGGCCGCGCACCACCTGGTAGTAGGCCAGGACCATGGTGAGGCTGGACAGGAGCAGGGCGATGGTGCCCACGAACGTGAGCCTGAGGTCGAAGATGGTGCGCGGCGCGGGTCCGCCGTTGGTCTGGGTATGGAGCAGGATGTAGGTGCCGATGAGGGAGGCGAAGAGGATGCTTTCCGCTGAGAGGAAGATCCAGAACCCCAGGGTGGCGTTGTCCACCCCCGGAAACGCGGCGTGCGCCTTCGACGCCGCCCCTCCCTCCGCCTCGATCGCCTGCGCCATGCTAGTGCGCCCCTCCCTGCGCGGCCAGCTCCCCCGGTTCGGAAAGGACGCGCATGAACTCACCCGGGTCGGGCGTGAACATGGACCGGTGGATGGCGTACACCGCCACGGCCCCCGCCGCGACCGCCGCCCACACGCTGCGGTACAGCATGGCGTAGCCGAGCGCCAGCACGGACGCCGCCAAGAGCGCCGGTAGGGCGGTGGGCCGCGGCATGTGCACCGTACCCGGCGGCGCATGCCCATCGTGCGCCGCCGGGGCGGGGAGCATGCGCCCGTCGCCGTGCGTCTTCTCGACCCACAGGGCGTCGCGTCCCCGGACGAGCGGGATGTCGGCGAAGTTGTACGGCGGCACCGGCGACGGGATGGCCCACTCGAGGGTGCGCGCGTCCCACGGGTCGGCGGAGGCTACTCGCCCCGCCACCGCGCTCACCACCACGTTGATGGCGAGGAGCAGCACCCCCACCCCGAGGATGAACGCTCCCACCGTGGACACCTCGTTCCACGTCGTGAACCCGAGGCCGGGCGCGTAGGTGTAGATGCGCCGCGGCATGCCGATGAGTCCGAGGAAGTGCATGGGGAAGAACGTGACGTTGAACCCCACCACGGTGAACCAGAACGACCACTTGCCCAGCCGTTCGCTCATGAGGCGGCCGCAGATCTTGGGGAACCAGTAGTACAGGCCGGCAATGATACCGAACAGAGAGCCGCCGATCATCACGTAGTGGAAATGGGCCACCACGAAGTAGCTGTTGTTGAACTGAAGGTCGGCCGGCGCCATGGCGAGCATGACGCCGCTCATGCCGCCCACGGTAAAGGTGAGGATGAACGCCACCACCCACCACATCGGCATCGCGAAGCGGACGTGCCCTCCCCACATGGTGGCCAGCCAGTTGAAGATCTTCACGCCTGTGGGCACCGCGATGATCATGGACGTGAGGGCGAAGATGGAGTTCACCCACGGGCCGAACCCAAGGGTGAACATGTGGTGCACCCATACCATGAAGGAGAGGAAACCGATGGCCACGGTGGCCAGCACCATCGTGCTGTAGCCGAACAGAGGCTTGCGCGAGAACGTGGCCACCACCTCCGACACGATGCCGAAGGTGGGAAGGATGAGGATGTACACCTCCGGATGCCCGAACACCCAGAACAGATTCGACCACAGGAGCGGCTGCCCGCCGGCCGCGGTGGCGAAGAACTGGGTGCCGAGGATGCGGTCGAACATGAGCAGGAACAGGTTCACCGTCAGGGGCGGAAAGGCGAGGATGATGAGGACCGACGTGACCAAGACCGTCCAGACGAACAGCGGCATGCGCATGAGGCTCATGCCGGGTGCCCGCAGGTTGAGGATGGTGACCAGGAAGTTGACCCCCGTCATCAGCGTGCCGATGCCCGCGATCTGCAGGCCGATGGCGTAGAAGTCGATGCCCGGTCCAGGGTTGTATGTGGACGTGTTGATGGGGGCGTAGTTGAACCATCCGGCGTCGGGAGCGCCGCCCAGAAACCAGCTCGAGTTGAGGAACAGCGCACCCGCCAGGAAGAGCCAGAAGCTCAAGGCGTTGAGGCGCGGGTAGGCCACATCGCGGGCACCGATCATGAGCGGCACCACGGCGTTGAAGAAGCCGATGAACAGCGGCATGACGGCGAGGAAGATCATCGTCGTGCCGTGCATGGTGAACAGCTGGTTGAAGAGTTCGGCGCTCACGAAGTGGCCGTTGGGCGCGAACAGCTGCACGCGCATGAGCAGGGCCTCGATCCCCGCCATGAGGAAGAACAGCCCCGATGCCATGAAGTAGAGATGGGCGATGCGCTTGTGGTCGACGACCGAGATCCACGACCATAGACCCCGCCCCGCCTCGGTCGGCTCGACCACCGTCGGCGCGTTCAGCGCCCGCGAGATGGCTGCCATCGGATCCCCCCTGCCTTGTGGACGCCGCTCCTTTGCCGGAGTCGCGCCCCTAGTGGAGACTCTCGAGGTAGGCCACGAGGGCCCGCACCTGGCTGGGGCTCAGGTGCAGGTTCGGCATGAGCGCCCCCGGCTTCACCCCCGGGGGGTTGCGCAGCCAGGCGGCTAGGTTGGCGGGCGTGTTGCGCAGGATGTTGCCCGCGATCATGGGCCGCTGGGCCAGGTTCGTCAGGTTGGGTCCGACCACCCCCTGGTATGGGGTGCCGGCGATGGCGTGGCATGCGAAGCAGCCCGCCGTCTTGAAGTCCAGGTACCCCTGTCGAGCCAGCCCCGAGGCCGGCACGCTGCTCGGGTGCTTCATCGACTGCACCCAGGCCTGGAACTGGGCGGGCGTCTGGGCCTCCACCACGAGGCGCATGTCGGCATGGCCGGTGCCGCAGAACTCGGCGCACTGGCCGGTGTACACCCCGGGACGGTCGGCCTCGATCCACATGTAGTTCGTGCGCCCTGGTACGAGATCGGTCTTGCCGCCCAGACGCGGCACCCAGAAGGCGTGCATGACGTCCTTCGACGTGAGCTCCAGGTCGACCTTCTCCCCCACCGGGATGTGGAGGTCGTTGGCCGTCGTGATGCCGAGGCTGGGATACGTGTAGGCCCACCAGTACTGGTGGCCGGTCACCTGCACCACGAGCGCCCGGCTTGAGGGGGCGAGGCGGGCGAGGGTGAACGAGCCCGCCACCGTGACCACGCCCAAGATGGCCAGGAGGAGGATGGGCACGATGGTCCACACGACTTCCAGGGCGGTGTTGCCCTCCACCTGCGGCGGCAGCTCCCGCTCCTGCCCCCGGCGCTCGCGGAACCGGATCACCGCCACCACCAGGACGCCGGCCACCACGAGGAAGATGGCGGCCATGATCCAGAAGCTCAGGTACATGTAAGACAGCTGCATCTGGGCCACCGGGCCGGCCGGGTTCAGGACGGACTCGGGTGCCGCTGCGCACCCCGTCAGGGCGAAGGCCGACAGGAGAGCCAAGGCGGCCCACCGTCGCCCCCGCAACCATCGCCGAAAGGCCAAGCGGATACGCCCCCGATTGCGTTGGTGGCACGGCCCTGGGGCCGTGCGGCGGGACCGGCTACAGTACCCTAGTCTACCACCGGCGTTCGGATCCACCGTGCCCCGCCATCTTGGGAAGGTTGTCACATACCCGCCCGTATTCTACCGGTCCCGGCCCTGATCCGAAAGGGCCCTACGCACCTGGTCCGAACGCCCCCGGACCTCAGGCCCGGGCGACCGCACGCGACCTCGTGGCCGGCAGGCGGACGCGCGCGAACAGCACTACCCCCAAGGCGGAGGCCAGGGCGACGGCGCCGAACATGCCGGAAAAGCCGTGGTAGCGGGCCGCCAGGGTGAGGAGCACCGGCCCCGCCGCCAGCCCTACGGAGCGGAAGACGGCCACGAGGGAGAGCGCTTCGCCCGCCTGTTCGTCGGCATACATGGCGATGGCGATGCGGTTGATCGGCGCCCCCATGGTGAAGGCGGTGGCGAGGCCGAACGCCACCATCGCCAACACGAACACGGGCATCGTCACCCGCCCCAGCGCGAGGAGAAGGCCGCCCACGACCCCCGCCCCCAGCCCGATGAGGAGGACCCGACGGGCGCCCACGCGGTCGACCAGGACCCCCCCCACCCCGGCCAGGACGGCGCCGGACAGAGCCGCCGGCATGAGGGCCACGCCGGATGCGAGGACGCCCAGGCCGAGCTCGCGCTGGGCTAGGGCGGGCACGAAGACGGCCGCCGACATGTTGAGGCCGATGAGCGCCGCCCCGGCCATGAGCAGAGCGCCCGACGCACGGGCGAAGGGGGTCGGGTCCACGAACGGGACGGGGGCAGTGCGCTGGCGCCAGGCGAAGGCCACGGCGGCGGCCGCGGCGGCGAGGGCGCATCCCGCGCGCGCCGCGCCGCCCGCCGCCAGCGCCAGGAGGACGCCCCCCAGGAGGGTGGCGAAGGCCAGCCCGCCCCAGACGTCGGGCATGGGGCGTGTGGAGACGGCCGTGGCGGGGAGCCGCACAGTCGCAACCAGGGTGGCGGCGCTGAATGCGGCGGTGAACCAGAATACGGAGGGCCAGCCGAAGAACTGGGTGAGCGCGCCGCCCACGTTGGGCCCGACGATGCTGGCCAGGCCGAATACGGCGCCGAACAGGCCGAGGGCGAGGCCGCGTCGCTCGGGCGGGAAGGCCTGCACGCCCTGCGCCTGGGCGTTGGGGTAGACCACCCCCGCCCCCGCCCCCTGCACCACCCGTGCCAGCACGAACACGGCGAAGTTGGGGGCGAGCGCCGCCAACAGCGAGGCCGCCCCGAACAGTCCCAGCCCGACGCGGTAGGTGCCGCGCCGCCCCACCCGGTCGCCCACCGCCCCCGCCAGAACCGTGGAGGCCGCGTAGGCCACTGTGTACGCCGTCACCGTCCAGGCCGTCCAGGCCAGGGTGGTGTGGAAGGAACGAGCGATGACGGGAAGGGCCGGGGCCAGGACGTTCACGTCCAGCGCGCCCACGAACACCCCCATGAGGTACACGGCGAGGCCCCCGCCCATGGCCGGCGCCACGGCGCCCGCGGGGGCGGCGCGGCGGCGGGCCCTCACCGCCCCTCCGCCCCCCGCGGCGCAGCGGCGGCGCGGGCGGGCAGGGAGAAGGCGCACAGGTAGGCCATGGTGCCGAACAGGAGGGTCATGAGAGCCACGTGCACCATGGTGGACACGAGACTGACGCCTGACAGGGCGACGTAGGCCCCCGTGCCGGCCATGAGCACGCTCAGTCCGAACACCGCGTGCGCCCCCCGGTACAGGTCGGGACGCAGGCCGCGCAGGGGGCGGGCCATGCGGACCAACCCGGCGTACACCCCGAGCGCCCCCAAGGCCACCAGGCGGTGCACGTAGTCGACGGCCACCGGGACGCTCCAATGGGCGGGGACCACGCCCCCCTGGCACAGGGGCCAGCCGCCGCACGCCGGGCCCGCATCCATCTGGGCCACGAGCGCCCCCAGGTAGACGACGGCGTACGTGAACGCCAGCACCCACCACAGGCGGCGACGCCACCCCTCCATGGACGGGGATTCGTCCCCCTGCGGCGGCGCCGCGCCCGGCCGCCACAGGGCCGCGGCGAGGGCGGCGACGGCCCCGAAGGACGTCAGCGCGATGCCCAGGTGCAACGCCACCACGGCCGCCGGCTCGGGCGACAGCACCGCCAGAGCCCCCACCGCGGATTCGACCACGAGGAAGCCCAGACCGATCGCCGCCAGGGCGCGGGCGACGGCGCTATTTCGCGCCTCCAGCCAGGCCCAGACGGCCAGTGCCGCCACCAGCACGCCGACGAAGGCGCTCACGACCCGGTGCGTCCACTCGATCACCGAGGTGAGGGTGGGCGCGGGGAAGAAGCGGCCGTCGCACAGCGGGAAGGAACGGCCGCAGCCGAGGGCGGAGTTCGTGGCCGTGTCGAGGAAGCCCAACACCACCACCGCGTAGAGTCCGACCAGGGTGAGCACGGCGAACCAGCGCAAGGCCGCGCTGGGACGGCGGACGGGACGCGCCGTGGCCCCTCGGCCGAGGGCCGTTGCGTACGACAAGGCCGCACCTCCTGAGAGGAGATTATACGGCCAGCCCGGGCGATGGGTTGTCCCCAGGTGTGGAAAACCTGTGATTACCTGGCATGCTCTGGCAATGGCTGAAGGCCCTCGGCCCCCTGCGCGGCCGCCCCTCCTGCGCGGCTCTCCCGCCGCACAAGCGCCCGCCGCCACAGGGGCAGGACGACGGCCAGCACCACCGGCGAGGCCAGTTGGGTGAGGGTGGTGAAGCCGACGCCGAGGACCGGGTTCACGTAATGCACGAGGTACAAGGGGTTGTCGCGTACGCTCTCCTCGAACACGGCCCGCAGGAGGGTGTGGTAGAAGAGGAAGGACCACCACTGGTCGCCCGCCGGCAAATCGGAGCGCTCGCGCGCGAAGTAGCGCACAAGGAGCGCCGCCCCGATGGCGGCGCCCACCAGCTGGGCGGGCCAGCGCCCGAAGGCGAAGGCCGTCATCCTCCCCAGTACCTCGTGGTTGAAGATATTGCCGATGCGCACCACGGCGTAGCCGAAGGCGACGCCCGGCACGGCCAGGTCGAGGAGGGGGTTGAGCCGCATGGGGTGCCGGCGCGCGTACAGGGCGGCCCCTCCCAACCCTCCCGCCAGCGCGCCGTGCCAGGAGAGCCCCCCCTGGTAGACGCGCAGGATCTGGAGGGGATCGCGCACCACCCACAGGGGGTCGTTGGCCAGGACGAACATGAGGCGGGCGCCCACGATGCCGCCCACCAGCGCCCACAGGGCAAGGTCAAAGACGCGCTCGTCCTCCCCCAGCCGGCGCCGTTCGGCCTCGCGCACGAAGTAGGCGCCGCCCGCGAGGATGCTCAGGGCCATGAACAGGCTGTACCAGTGGACGCGCAGGGGACCTAGCACGAACGCGTATGGGCTCAGTTGCGGTAGGTACACGACGCTCTGCCTCCCGCGCGCGCCGGCGGGCCGGTCTCACCGCCGCCGCCGCATGAGGTACCACGCCCCGCCCAGCACGACCACCATCACGGCGAGGGACAGGTCGTGGCCGATGAGCGACCCGGTCACCACCGTGAACCCTTGGTCGGCCGTGAGGACGTTCTTGCCGGACACGAGGCGCATCTCCACCCGCCAGCGCCCGGTACGGCGCACCGGGACGAACCCGGACCACGTCCCCGGCGCCGCCCCGGCCACCGGCGACAGGGGGACGGCCTGCCTCCGCCCCCCGGGGTCGACGGCCACCGCCTGCACCCGGGCGCGGCGCGCGAGCGAGGAGGGCACGACCTGAGCCACGACCTCCGCCGCCGCACCCGCCACCGGGTGGGGCGGTTCCACCACCAGCCGTAGTACGGGGGAGCCCGCCGCGGCCGCCCCGGCAGTCGCTCCCACCGCCACGGCGGCGATCGCGACCAGGGCCGCCGCGGCACGCGCCCACGCCCGCCGGCCGGCGCCCGCCCCCGCCATGGATGGCCCCACCGCCTTCCCCTCGCGCCCTTGCGTACGCAAGGATCATACGGGGGGCTTGTCCGACTGGCAAGGCCGCCGTCAGCGCCGGTCGTGTCCGTCCTCGTCGTCGTCGAGATAGCCGCCCGTGCGCCGTGGGGCCACGACGGCCGGCCGTGGCGCCGTCGGCCTGCCCCACATGGTCGCCACCTGCTCGAGCACGTCCGGCACGAGGTCGATGAGCCGCTCCACCGTCGCGTTGGCCTCCACCGGCAATAGCCGGATGTCGCCGCGCTGCACCACCAGGAAGGCCACCGGTTGCACCGACACGCCCGCGCCGCTGCCGCCCCCGAACGGACCCGCCCCGGATTCCGGGCGGCGCGTGCCGTACTCCCCGCCGCCGGCGGCGAAGCCGAAGCTCACGCGGGACACCGGGATGATGACGCCCCCGTCGCCCGTCTCCACCGCATCGCCGACCACCGTGTTCACGTCCACCATCTGCTTGATGGACTCCATGGCCGTCTGCATCAGGCCCTGGATCGGATGTTCGCCCATACCGCACCCCCCCTGCCCACGGCTAGCATGCCCGGGTGGGGCCTTCCATCCGCATGCCGCGGCGCGCCGGCGCAGGATCCCGCGCTCCTCGCCGTGCGGTCATCTTCGCGTCATCTTCTTCCACCACCATGAGGGCGCGCCGGGGCCGTCGACGCCCCGGAAGCCAAGGAGGTGGCCGACGATGCAGGGAACCATGGGCACGCAGTGGCCGGACGGACGGTCGGGCGAAGGACGGGAGGAGCGGACGGGAGCGCCGCGCCGCGGGGGGCGGGCGTGGCCGCTGTGGGCCGGCGTCACCGCCTCCCTCACCCTCGTGGCCGCCTTGGCGTGGGCCGGCGCCGCCACCCGCCTGGCACCGGCTCCGGTGGCGGTGGCCGCTCCGGCCGCGTCTCGGGTGGAGGTCGACGAGCGCGTGGCCGCGGCCGTGGCCGCCGCCCGCGCCGCGGCCGGCGGCGGTTCCGTCCTGTCCGTGGACGCCGCCGCCGTGGGCCACCGCCCCGCCTTGGTGGTGCAGCTGAGCACACGGCACGGCGCCCGGCAGGTGTTCGTAGACGCGCGCACGAACCGCATCCTCCGCCCGGCGTCCGGGGCGGCGGCGCGCCCCGGCGCCCGCGCCTGAGCCCAACCCGGAGGCGGTGTGCGTGAAGCTCCTCGTGGTGGAGGACGATCCCCGGATCTCCGCCCTTTTGGTCAAGGGCCTTGCCCGCGCCGGCCACGTGGCCGACGTGGCACCCACCGCCGCCGAGGCCCGCCGCTTGGCGGCCGACGGCTCCTACGACGTGATCCTCCTCGACGTCATGCTTCCCGACGGCGACGGCTTCGATCTCTGCCGCACCCTGCGGGAGGAGGGCGACCCCACCCCCGTCCTCATGCTCACCGCCCGCGACGGGGTGGAGGACAAGGTCGGGGGCTTGGGGGCCGGAGCCGACGACTACCTGACCAAGCCGTTTGCGTTCGAAGAACTCGTGGCCCGGCTGCAGGCCTTGGCACGCCGCCCGCGCGACACCCTGCGCCCGGCCGGTCCAGTGCGCGCCGGCGCGCTCGAGCTCGACCCGGCCACGGGCGCGGCGCGCTGCGCCGGCGTGCCGGTCAACCTTACGCCGCGCCTGTTCGCGGTCCTCGAGCTGTTGGCCCGCAACGCCGGCAGGGTCGTGGACCGCGACACGCTCTTGGCCCGCGCCTGGCAGACGGACTTCGAGCCCGAGGCCAACGTCGTGGAGGCGGCCGTCGCCCGCCTGCGCGCCAAGCTCGCCCGCTGCGCCGGCGGCCGGGTCCGCATCGGCACGGTGCGCGGGCGCGGCTACCGTCTGGAGGCGTGAGCGCCGCCACGGCCGCGCGCGACGAGCGCCGCCTCCTGCGAAGAGCCCTGCTGCGCCTCGCCGCTGTCTACGCCGCCGTCGTGCTCGCCGTCGAAGCTGTGCTCGCGGCCGCCACCTACGCCATCATGGGGTACCGCCTCACGTCGCTGGCACGGCAGGAGGTCGTCGCGGAGTGGCGGGACAAGAGGCTCGAGCTCCTCCAGGCGATCCGCTCCCACCCGCTCTCCTCCCCGAGCGTGGACAGCGCACCCGAGGCCGTGGCGACGAGCGTCGTCCTCGCCGACGGGCGCTTTGCCGTCGTCGACGGCAGGTTGGTCGAGGCGCCGGGAAGCATCATGCCCGCCGTCACGGCCATGGCCCACCTACCTGTGACGGCCGCCTCCCCCGTCACGTGGCGGACCTTCCGCCTGCACGGCACGCTCGTGTTGGCCGGCCGGCGCGCCTACTTCCGCGCCGGCCGGTACGTGGGCGCCCTGATCAGCCTCGTCTCCCTCGCTCCCATGGTGGACGCCTCGCGCGAGCTGTCCGAGACGGAGTTCGAACTGGGCGCGGCCAGCCTGGCCCTGGTCCTGCCGGCCGCGCTCCTCCTCGCCCGACGCGCCCTGCGGCCGCTCGAGGCGGCCCTTGAGCGCCAGCGCGCCTTCGTCCACGACGCGGCCCACGAGCTGCGGACGCCCCTCACCGTGCTGCGGGGCAACCTGAGCCTCGCCCTCGACGGGTCCGAGCCGGCCGAGGCGCGCACCCACGTTTCCGATGCCCTCGCCGAGACCGACCGCATGGCCCGCCTCGTGGACGACCTCTCCCTCCTGGCGCGCATGGACTCGGGGCTCGTCCTCACCCGCCCCCAGGACATGGACCTGGCAAGGGTGGTGGCTGAGACCGTGGACCGCATGCGTCCTCTGGCCCTGGCGCGCGGGCTCTCCCTGACCGCCTTCGGCGCGGATCGGCGCCTCGTCGTCCGGGGCGACCCCGACCGCCTGCGCCAGGCGCTCACTGCCCTGCTGGACAACGCCATGAAGTACACCCCCTCCCCCGGGCGGGTGGAGGTGCGCCTGGAACGGCAGGGCGCCTTCGCCCGCCTTTCCGTGCGCGACACCGGCCCCGGCGTCCCGCGCGAGGAGGTGCCCCGCATCTTCGAGCGTTTCTACCGCGGTCGGCGCCACCGCGCCGACGTGCCCGGCAGCGGGATCGGTCTGGCGGTGGTCCGGGCGATCGTCGCCCTCCACGGCGGGCGGGTCGAGGTGGCGGAAGCGGACGGCGGCGGCGCAGCCTTCACCATCGTCCTTCCCGTTCCCCGCGAGCCGTCCGCCTGACAGCCACCTTGTTCCCGTCTTGTCCGTGGCGACTGCGGCGTGGTAGCCTGCCGGCAGACGCTGGCGACACCGAGCGCCCGTCGCGGCGCGCAGCCGCGCACGGGGGGCGGGTGGTCGCGCGTGGAACCGTGTCCGTCTCCCGCGCCCGTTCCCCATCCCGCCGCCGGCCGCCCGCCGGCGGCGTTCGTTTCCGTCCCCACGGCGTCTGGGCCTGCGCGCCGACCCCCCACCGACCCGGGAGGAAGCGTTCGTGCGCGTGCACATGGTCTTGCCCTTTCTCGCTGGTCAGGGCGGCACGGAGACTTGGCTACGCACCATCGACCGGGAGCTCACCGCCCGCGGCCACGAGCTGCACCACCTCATCCCCACCCCGTCCGTGCGCAACCCCGATTGGGATCTGCCCCTACGGCCGCGCCTCACCTACCTGGGGCTGGAGAGCGAGGACAGCGCGGCGGTGCGGGCCGCCTTGGAGCGAGCCTTCGCCCACCTTCCCCCCCCGGACGCCGTGGTGGCCGCCTGGCACCCCTGGCCGCCCGCCGTGCGCGCCGCCATGGCGGCCCAGGGATGGCGCGCCCCCGTCGTCTCCTGGCTCCACCTGAGCCCCAGTCGCCACCGCGCCGCCTATGCCCTGCGAGCGGCGGACGCCCATCTCTGCCTCTGCCGCGCCATGCAGGCCGAGATGGCCACCATCGACCCCGGTAAGCCGGCGGAGGTCGTCGGCAACCCGGTCGAGGGCATGCCGTTCCCGCCCCTGCCGCGCCCATCCCATCCCACATTCGTGTATGTGGGCAGGCTGGAGCGCAGGCAGAAGCGGGTGGATCGGCTCCTGCGCGCCGTGGCGCGCCTCGATCCCGGCAGCGTGCGCCTGCGCCTCGTGGGCGGGGGCCCGCCCGCGGAGGTGCGCGCCCTGAGAGCCCTCGCGACCCGCCTCGGCCTCGAGCCCTGGATCGAGTGGGTGCCCTTTCGCCCCGACCCGTGGTCGGCCGTTCCGGCCGCCACGGCCCTCGTCCTCGCCTCCGACTACGAGGGCTTTCCCTACGCCCTGCTGGAGGCGCTGGCGCGGGGAGTGCCCGTGGTGGCCATGGACTGCCCCACCGGCCCGGCGGAGATCGTCCGCCCGGGGGAGAACGGCTGGCTTGTGCCGGCGGGCGACGAGCGCGCCCTCGCCGCTATCCTGAAGGCTGTGGCCAGTGGGCGCGAGCCGCTTCCCCCCGCCACCGCCTGCCAGGCCTCGGTGGCGGCGTACGCCGCCCCCCGCGTAGCGGCGCGGGTGGAGGCGGCGCTCGCGCGTTGGACGGCGCGGACGGCGGCCTAGCCTTGCGACGCCGCCTCTCGCCCGCCGGCCGCCGCCCCTCGCGCCCTGAGCGCGGACAGGGCGGCGGCCGCGGCCAAGAAGAGGATCGACACCTCGAAGGAGAGCCGCAGGCCCGACAGGAGGTCGGCCCCCGCCACGGCTGTCAGGGGCTGGCGGCCGACGAAGATGGCGAACGCCACGGGGCGAGACACGGCGTTCGCCGCCACGAGCAGGGCGACCGAGAAGGAGAAGATCATCCCCACGTTGGAAAACGTGCGCAACAGGCCGGACGCCACGCCGTACACCCGCCGGGGGGCGGCCTTCATGACCGCTGCGTTGTTGGCGGGGAAAAAGCCGCCGCTCCCTACCCCGTTCACCATGCTGATGGCGCTCACATGCCACAGGGGCGAGTGAACACCTAGGTGGGCATATAGCAGAAGGGCGAGGATCTGAACGGCCAAACCGACAGTGGCCGGCACGACCGGCGTCAGGCGGTCGGCGAGGCGGCCGGACAAGGGGCCGACCACGCTGCCGACCACGTATCCCGGTACGAGATACAGGGCGGCGTCGAGTGGAGTAAGAGCGCGCACACCCTGTAGGTACATGGTGATGAGAAACAGTACGGAAAAGTTCGCCAGAGCCTGGAGCAGAGCGGCCAGAAAGGAAGGCGCCAGGGTCGGCACGCGGAACAGCGAAAGGTCGACGACCGGGTCCTGGGAGCGTGCCTGCAGGAGCGTGAAGGCGGCCAACAAGGCGAGCCCCACAGCGAACAGGAGGACATCGGCGGCCCCCAGCGGCTGGCTGGTGAGGCGCACCATCGCCCACAGCAAAGCGAACAGGCCGGCGCCCAACGCGGCCATGCCCACCACGTCGAGGCGGCGGCGGACGGGTTCCGCACGCGGGTCGAGCACGCGCAGCGCCACCAACAGAGCGCCGCCGCCGATGGGGACGTTGATCCAGAAGATCCACCGCCACGACGCGAGACTCACGAGCAGGCCACCGGCGAGGATGCCCAACACCGCCCCGAGGTTCCAGCCGATGGAGGTGAATCCGTACGCCCTCCCCCGTGCCTCTGGCGGGAAGATGTCGGCGATGACCGCACCGCTGTTGGCGGAGATAAACGCGCCACCCACGCCCTGCAGGAGGCGGAAGGCGACGATCGAGGCCTCGTTCCAGCTCAGGGCGCACAAGGCCGATCCGAGAACGAACAGGGCGAACCCCGCCTCGTACATGCGTACGCGCCCAAACAGATCGCCCAGCCGGCCCACCTGGGTGGCCAAGAGGGTGATGACGAGGAGGTAGCCCAGCACCACCCACACCACCGACGCGAACCCAACGCCCAGGTCGACGCGCATGGCGGGCAGGGCGAGGATGACGATCGTCGTATCCACCGCAGCCACAAGCACGCCGACGACCACGACAACAAGGGCCCAGCCCGAAGACACCGCCCGGCCGGGGGCGGGCGCCCCCTTTACTTCCGGGCGGCGGACGGTGCCCGCACCCTCAACGCCAGGCGCTCCACTGCCGTACCCCGACACGCGACCGCCCCCTGGGGAGCAGGATAGCACCGTCGAGGTGGACCTTGCGCCTCTTCGGCACTCGGCGAGCAGGCGACGACAGCAAATCCACCGGGAAAGGATGGGCCAAGCGTCAAGCCGATCGCCCTGTCTTCGGGCAACTGCGGCACCGCCGTGGCAACGCAATCGATAGTTGGAGCCACCACGAGTGGCATCAAAGCGTTACAGCTGTCGAGCCTCGGGAACCGTGAGGATCTTGACCGGCACGTGACAAACACGCTTCAATTACGGCCGTATTTTGGCCTTGGTCGCGTAGCGTGCAGGCGATTCGCTCACACAGGAGATACACGACTCTTCAACGCAGCCACGGGTTCCTCGGCCACGGCCTTTCTTTGGTAACAACTCCGCCCGCGCGTGGCGGGCCTGGGGCGCAACGCCGCCATTCAAGGCGATAAGCGGCCTTTCATCCGCGCAAATGCGCTGGATAGATTCAATGCGGCCACGGCTTTTCAGCCGTGGGAACCTGGCCATCGCGGTGCAGTGCCGCGTCCCGGTGCTCCTGGCTTCAATGCGGCCACGGCCTTTCAGCCGTGGGAACACCTCAAGATCGTCGCCTTCGCCGGGAGCGGCAAGACCCTTCAATGCGGCCACGGCTTTCAGCCGTGGGAACACTACCTGGAGTCGTGGGACCTGCACGTGCAGCTTTCTGGCCTTCAATGCGGCCACGGCTCTTCAGCCGTGGGAACGCCAAGTACGCGGTCACGCGGCGTGTCCAGATGCTCCCTTCAATGCGGCCACGGCTTTTCAGCCGTGGGAACCGGCGTCCACTCCTCCTGCCGACGCGATCAGCTCCCCCCTTCAATGCGGCCACGGCTTTTCAGCCGTGGGAACGGGACTTTCCCTCGACCATCTCACAAAGTGGCGGGTCCTTCAATGCGGCCACGGCTTTTCAGGCGTGGGAACCAAGATGCCGAAGCCGAGGCCCAGCGCTGTGCCCACCCTTCAATGCGGCCACGGCTTTTCAGCCGTGGGAACATTCCACCCGTTCACCATCCACCGTCGCGCCCGCGACCACCTTCAATGCGGCCACGGCTTTTCAGCCGTGGGAACCATGGGGCGGGAGAGAGAGGAGGAGGAGGACCGTGGGCTTCAATGCGGCCACGGCTTTTCAGCCGTGGGAACCACCTCACTGCGTCAGGAGCGCTTCGTAGACGGCGTGGCTTCAATGCGGCCACGGCTTTTCAGCCGTGGGAACTGAAGCGGAGGGTCGAAGCTGAGCGTGCCCATGACCGTGGGCTTCAATGCGGCCACGGCTTTTCAGCCGTGGGAACGGTGTTCCACTCGAACATCTACAACGCGAGCTACTAGCTTCAATGCGGCCACGGCTTTTCAGCCGTGGGAACCAACCAGCAAACTCAACGCTGTTTCCAGCGCCTTCAGATGCTTCAATGCGGCCACGGCTTTTCAGCTGTGGGAACCAAGATGCCGAATCCGAGGCCCAGCACTGTGCCCGCGCTTCAATGCGGCCACGGCTTTTCAGCCGTGGGAACCGGGAGAGTGGGGAGGAGGCGGCGCGGGGGCGGCTGCGCTTCAATGCGGCCACGGCTTTTCAGCCGTGGGAACAGCGGCCCCTGGAAGTCTACAGCCGCAAGGCCTCCAGAGGCAAGATGCACACACCTCCCCGCCAACGCCCTTCCGAGACCCCGTTTCACCCCCCTCGGCACCATAGCTTCGCATGAGGACGCGGAAAACTCGATGCACACACCTCCCGGGGTTTCGCCCGTGAGCGAGGTGTGTGCATCGACTCCCCCGCTGCGGTGCCTCACTCCCCATTCTCCGCCGTAACCCACCGCGGTGGCTCCCGAACGGCACAGCTGGCCCGTACCTTCGCATCGCCTTCGCTGGTCGCCCTCCGTCCAAGGCCGATTCGCCTACGGCTCGTCCCGAACTGGCGGTCCGTTCACTTCCGCACGAGGACCAGTTCGGAGCGGCCGCGGTCGTAGGCGGCCACCACCCACCCTTCGTCCAAGGCGGGAACGAGGGCGGAACGAACGCGCAGCCGCTCCTCGAGCGCCGTCGCCATATCGGCCTGTTTGATGGCCTGAAGGTCGCGCGGGATGGCCACCCGCCGACCGTCTCGGGGCGGCGCCAGCTCGCCTCGTCGGGCCGCTTGAGCCCGCGGTCCGTCCAACTCCCAATGCGCCACCAGGCGATCGGAGGGAAGGCCGCGGTTGAGCCGGTCGTCCATCTCGCCGTAGCAGTTGACGACGTACTCGCCCCCCACCGCCCCCAGCACGTTGAGGTTGAGGTGGGCGTTGCGCGCCTCGAGGGGGTCGAACGTCCACGTCATCAGGCGGATGCCGCGCTCGAGGCACCATTCGCGCTGTCGCCACTTGAGCTCCCGACCCACCCCCCGGCCGCGGTAGGCGGGGAGCGCCGCCAGCATGTGCGAAGCGAGCCATGGCGGCCGCCCCGGCAAGTAGGCGGGAAACCCGTAGGCGAAGGCCACGAGGCGTTCCCCGTCGAACGCCCCCAGCACGTGCCCCCCCACCTTGACCGATATGAGGAGCTGGTTCACGGGGGTGGCGTCCTCCCGCCCCCACACTTCGACTTGGATGGCGAACGCCGCCCGCATCTCCTCCGGCGTTTTCAGCTCGCGATAGGTGAGGCCGCCCGCCCCCTGCCCGTCGTCCATCCGCCGTCCTCCCCGTCCCGGTCCTCGCGCCGCGGCGTGGACCAGAGTTCGCCCCCCCTGCGGTCGTCCCTCCCCGGATTCGGTAGGGAAACGGGCCGCCCGATCCGAAAGGCTACGGCGGCCCACCCTCTCCAAGGGAGCGTGGCGATGCAGTACCTGTCCGCATGGGGCTCCATCTTCTTCGCCTTCCTGCAGATCGGCCTTCTGGGCTTCGGCGGCGGCCCGGGGTCGGTCGGCGTCATCCAGGCGGTGACCGTCGACACCTATCGTTGGCTCACCCCCCAGGAGTTCGCCCAAGGGGTGGCGGTCGGCAACTCCCTGCCCGGACCGCTGCTCACGAAGATGGCTGCCTGGATCGGCTATCGCGTGGGCGGCCCGGGCGGGGCGGTGGCCGCCCTCCTGGGCGTCGTCCTCCCCTCGGCCGTCCTCATGCTCGCCCTGTTTGCCCTCATCGACCGCTACCGCACCAACCCCTACGTGGCCGGAGCCCTCCAAGGCATCCGGCCGGTGGTGGCCGTTCTCCTCGTCCTGCTGGTGTGGGAGCTCCTGCCCCGCCAAGCGCCCCACCCGCAGCAGATCCTATCGGCCGCCCTGGGCGTCGCCGCCTTGCTGGCCCTCACCGTGGCGCGCGTGCCGGCGGTGGCGGTGGTGGTGGCGGGGATGGCGGCCGGCGCGCTCCTCCTGCGGCCGGGGTCGTAGGCCGCCCCACGGGCGTCGCCAGGGGGAGGGCGCACAGCGCCGCCTGCCCCAGGCTGAGGCGGAGGGCGATCGCCCCCCGCACGCCGAGCGCCAACTCGCCGTAGCGCGGACGGACCGACAGGCGCGCCCTCCCCGCCGGTACCCCCAACACGGCCAGGGCCACGCTTCCGAGCGACCATGCGCAGCCGGCGGCCACCGCCGTCGGCGCGGCCTCCCCCGCGCCCACCTCCAGGGAGAGGCGCGCACCCTCCACCCGCACCGCCCGCGCCAGCCTGCGAGCCACCGCCAGGGCGGCCCGGGCGGCGTCCTCTGCGCGGACTCCACCGCGCCGCTCCGAGCCGCCCCCTTCTTCTCCGTGCGGCCTGCCTTCCCACCGCCAGACCACGCGCGGCCACCCCCAGATCGGGGCAAGGCAGAGGCGAAGGCGCCATCGCCTGCGGCGGGCGTCGGCGCGCACGGCCAAGCGCAGGCGCAGCGGCGCCAACCCCACCCCCGCCAGGAGGAGGGCGGCGGCGACGAACGCGTACGCGAACTCCTTGGGCACGCCGCCAGCATGTCCCAGCCGGCGAAGGCTATCCCCGCCCGGCCTCCGGCGGTACCTCTCCGTCCCCCGCGGTCTCCCCGCGAGGTCGGGGCGGCGGGCCGAGGTTCAGCTCCGCCTGGCGGGTCCTTCCGCCCACCCCCTCCCAGGGCGGTAGGTCGGCGAGGGACGTCAGCCCGAAGGCATGCAGGAACTCGTCCGTGGTGGCGTAATGCGGTCCCTCGGCCGCCGCCCCCGGCGGCGGCGCCACCTCGCGCACCAGGCCCCGCTCCAGGAGAACGGCCAGGGAGCGCTCCGCCCGCACGCCGCGTACGCGCTCGATCTCCGCCCGGGAGACGGGTTGGCGGTAGGCGACCACGGCCAAGCTCTCGAGGGCGGCCGACGACAGGCGGGGAGGCGCCTCCCCCACGAGCGACCGGGCCAAGGGATGGTAGGCCGGGCGCAGCACGAGCTGGTAGCCCCCGCCCACCGCCTCGATCGCCAGCGGCGCGCCCGTCGCCTCGAGGTACTCGCCTAGGGCGTGCGCCCGCCGCGCCACCTCGCCTTCGTCGCATGCCAGGAGCCGGGCGAGGCGGCGGGCGGCCACCGGTCGGCCGGCGGCGAACAGGAGCGCCCACAGGCCGCGCCCCTCCTCACCCAAGGGAGCGCTCACGGCCCCGCCCCGTTGCGGGGGCGGAGCACCACCACCGGCGCGTAGGGCCGCGCTTGCCAGAGGTGCACCCGACCCCGCCGTACCAGCTCCAGGGCGGCCAACGTGGCCGCCACCGCCTCCCCCGCCCGCGCCCCGGGCGGGACCAGGCGCGCCCGCCGGCGGCGGCCCAGCGCGCGAAGGATGCGGCGCATGTGATGCCAGACCGGGAGGCGGGGGGGAAGGGGCCACAGCCCCTGGGCCGGGACGGACCGGGGGCGCCGGGAGAGCGCGCGCGCGTAGGCAGCCCGAACCTCCAGCGCCGACCCGAGGCGGCCGCCAGGCGGCGCCCAGCCGGGGCCGCCCAGACGCGCGCGCGCCTCCCCCTCCAGCCTGGCCAGGGCCCGCACCGCCTGCGCGAGGGCGGCGTCGGGGACGAAGGGCGCGACGCCGTCCGCGTCGCCGGCCTCCCCCGCCTCCGCCCCGTCGGCCACGCTCGCGCCCAGGCGTGCCCGCCACACCACCGCGAGGGCGGCGAGAAGGTCCACCTGGCGGCGGGCCGCGGCGCCGTCCTCCGGCCAGTCGGCCGCCTGCCCGGCCAGCCGCGCCACGGGCACGCCGGCCGCCGCCAGGTCGCCCTCCCGCACGAGGATCGAGAGGAGCGACGCCGGGCCGCGGTATCCCTCGAAGCGCAGGGGAACCTCGTCCGCGACCCGGTCCCCGCCGATCCCGTCCCCCCCTACGACCGCCAGAGGCGCATCGCCTCCCGCGTCTCCTCCAACGTCTCCCTCGCCTCCGCCCGCGCCTGTCCCGCCCCGGCCGCCAGGATGTCGCGCACGTCCGCCTCCCGCACCCGGCTGCGCCGCTCCCGCATGGGTTCGAGCACCGCCTCCACCTCCCCGGTGAGCCGGGCCTTGCAGTCCACGCACCCCAGCTCGCCCGACCGGCAGCCGGCCTCGATCTCGGCCACGGCGCCGGCGTCGGCGAGGGCCTGGTGGAGGGCGAACACCGGGCACACCTCGGGATGCCCGGGGTCGTGACGGCGCACCTTACGCGGATCGGTCACCATGGTGCGGATGCGGCCGCGGATCTCCTCCGTCGGCGCATCGAGGGGCAGGGTGTTTCCGTAGCTCTTCGACATCTTCCGCCCGTCGGTGCCCGGCACCACGGGCGACTCCGTGAGCATGGCCTGGGGCTCGGGGAAGACGGGCCCGTACAGGTGGTTGAACCGGCGGGCGATCTCGCGCGCGATCTCGAGGTGCGGGAGTTGGTCGCGCCCCACCGGCACCCCTTCGGCCCGATAGGCCAGGATGTCGGCGGTCTGGAGCACGGGGTAGCCGAGAAACCCGTAGGTGGCGATCTCCCGTCCGGCCAGCTCGCGCAGCTGCTCCTTGTACGTGGGCACCCGCTCCAGCCAGGAGAGCGGCGTCACCATGCCGAGCAGCAGAGCCAGCTCGGCGTGCTCCGGCACGTCGCTCTGCACGAACACCACCGCCCGCTCCGGGTCGATCCCAGCCCCCAGCCAGGCGAGCAGCATGTCCTCCACCGCCCGGCGCAGGCCGGCGGTGTCCTCGTAGCCGGTGGTGAGCATGTGCCAGTCCGCGATCTCGAAGAAGCACGCGTAGCGCTCCTGCAGCTCCACCATGTTGCGCAGGGCCCCGAGGTAGTTGCCGAGGTGAAGGTCGCCCGAGGGCCTTAGTCCCGCCATCACCCGGGTCACCCCGCCCGCTTGCGACATCGACCGTCCTCCGCTCCTTCGCACGGCTGTTCCCGGGGGTCCCGGCATACGCCTTCTAGCCTAGCGGCTGGCGGGCCGCCTGTCCACGCGCCGCGCCGGCCTCAGGCGCCCACCCCCGCGAGGTGCACAGCCGCCTGCGCCCAGGACAGGAGGAGGTTCGACACGGCGAGCACGGGCGGGAGGAGGATGCGGCCCACCACGCCGGAGAGGACCAGGACCGCGAGGAGGACGAAGCCCGCGCGCGTGAGCCACCGCCCGGCGGCCGGCCACAGGGCGCTGACGAAGTGGGAGCCGTCCAGGGGAGGTACGGGCAGGAGGTTGAACAGGCCGAGGGAGACGCTGATCTCCATCCCCGCTCCCAAGGCCACCACGAGGGGCGCGGGGGCGTTGACGCCGCCGGCGTACAGGGGGGCGACCGCGGCCAGGGCGAGGGCGAGCACCATCGCCCACACCCCGTTCGCCAACGGCCCGGCCAGGGCCACGGCCACCATGTCCCGGTAGGGGTGGCGGAAGTAGCGCGGGTCCACGGGCACCGGCCGGGCCCAGCCGAAGTGGAAGAAGACGAGCGTCACGAACCCCACGGGGTCGATGTGCGGCAGGGGGTTGAGCGTCAGCCGCCCCGCCCTCTCCGCCGTGGGATCGCCCAGGGCGCGCGCCACCACCCCGTGGGCCAGCTCGTGGAGGATGACGGCGGCCAGGACCGCCGGCACCAGGTACAGCATGTCCGCCCAGCTCAGGCCCAGGAGCACGGCGCCACCCCCGTCGCCGGGATTCTACCACGGCGCGGGCGGCGTCCCCGGGGTTCAGCGCCGCGGGTTGGCGACCAGGGAGGCGGCGAGGGCGAAGACCACGGCGGCCTTCAGGCCGGCGCCCGTGGCCCGGAGGCCGCCGGAGAAGGCCCCCACCCATCCCAGGCGGTGGACGTCCTCCATGGCCCCCTGCACGAGGGCGAAGCCGAATCCCGGCAGGGGGACGGTCGCACCCGCCCCCGCCAGCCGGACCAGCGGCTCGTACAGGCCGAAGGCGCCCGCCACCGCCCCCAAGACGACGAACATCACCATGACGTGGGCCGGCGTCAGGCGGGTGACGAGCACCACCGCCTCGGCCAACGCGCACAGCGCGCCGCCGACGGCGAACGCCCACAGGTAGCTCACGCCTCCTCCCCCCCGCGCCGCGGTCGGGCCGCGGGCCCCTCGAGCTCCACGGCGTGCGCCACCACCGGCAACACGTCCCCCTGCTGGTAGGTGGTCTTGCTATGCAGCGACCCCGTGGCCACGAACAGGACCCGCCCCAGTTCGCCGCGCGCCATCGCGGTGAGGACGTGGCCGGCGAGCACTAGGGCGCAGCAGGCGGCGCCGCTCCCCCCCGCCTGCACGGGCTGGTCGGGTGCGTACAGGAGGACGCCGGCGTCCTGCCAGCGCTCGCCCAGGTCGAGGCCCCCCTCCCGGCACAGGCGCCTTGCCAGGGGTAGGCCCACCCGGGCCAGGTCGCCCGTGAGCACGAGGTCGTAGTCCTCCGGCACGGCGTCCGGGCGGGAAAAGTGCCTTAGCAGCGTGTCCGCGGCCGCCGGCCCCTCCGCCGCCCCCATGTTGTTGGGATCCTTCACCCCCAGGTCGCGCACCCGCCCCCACGTGACGGCGGTCACCCGGATCGCCTCCCCGCCTCCGGGCGGCGCCGGCGCGAGGAGGAACGCCGCCGCCCCCGTGGCCGTGCGCTGGTTCGTGGCCAGGCGCTCGACCCCAAGCTCCACAGGGTAGCGGTACTGGCGCTCGGCCGTGTAATAGTGGCTGGATACGCTGCACAACAGGCGCTCCGCCGCCCCCGCGGCCACGGCCAGAGCTCCCATGGCCAGCACCCCGCCGCCGGTGGCGCAGGCGCTGAACATGCCCACGAACGGGATGCCCAGCTCCCGCGCCACGAAGTTGTGGGTGGTGATCTCGTCCAGGAGGTCGCCGCCCAGGTGCAGGTCGACCTCCTCCGGCGTCCAACCGGCGCGGGCCAGGACGCCCTGGGTGGCGTGGCGCAGGAACTTGCGCTCCGTGCGCTCGAACGAGGACTCCCCCCAGGCGTAGTCGGGAACGCGCTCGTCGAAGGCGTGTCCGAGCGGGCCCGTCGCCTCCTCCGGCCCGGCCACGGTGTACCAGGCCACGAGGGCGGGGGCGGCGCTCGGGGCCAGGCGTACCGCCCCCGGGGCAAGGCGTCGCGCGCTCCGCCCCACCGCCGCCTCGGTCGCGCGGTCGGCGAAGGCGGGGGCCGCGCTCAACCGGCCAGCCCCCAGTGGATGCCGACCCGGGACAGGAGCCAGGAAACCATGGCCAATAGCCACGCGGTGGCGAACCCGTACACGAGGACCGGCCCCGCCACGCTGAACACGCGCGAACCCAGGCCGAGCACGTACCCCTCCCGCTTGTACTCCATGGCCGGCGCCGTCATGGCGTTGGAGAAGCCGGTGATGGGCAGGGCGGCGCCCATGCCGGCCACCTTGGCGAGGTTGTCGTAGACCCCCAGGGCGGTGGCCGCGCTGCCCAGGAACACCATGGCCACGGCCAGGGGGGCGGCCGCTTCCTTCTCGCTCAGTCCGGATGCCCTGAGGAGGTTGAGCACCCCCTGGCCCACGGTGCAGATCATGCCCCCCGCCAGGAAGGCGCGAAGCAGGGCGGCGGCGACGTGCGGGCGCGGCTCCGCCGCCCGCACCCATTCCTGGTACCGCCTCCGGTCCACCCCGTGCTCGACGCGCAGCGCGGCGCCCATCCCATCCCCTCCCCGTCCTGTCGGCGGCCCGAAGCCCTAGCGCCGGTTGGGATCGACGGCGAAGGCGATGCGCACCGTGGCCTTGTAGTCGTGCAGCTTGCCGTCGCGCACGTCCGCCGTCATGTTCGCCACCTCCACGCCGGTGATGTTGTCCACCGTCTTGGCCGCCTCGGCCACCGCGCCCCGCACGGCGTCCGTCCAGTCCGTCTGCGACTCCCCCACCAGCTCCAGCACCTTGATCACCGTCGGCATCTCACCGCCTCCTTACGCTTGCAACCGTCGCGCGGACATCCGGTGGTCAGGTTGCCTCCCCGCCAGGGTCGGTATGTATCGCCGCCGCCTTTCCCAAGTCCGCGCGCGCGGCCGCGAGCGAGCGCCACAGGCGGCGAAGCCCGGCGCGTTCGCGGCGCGACACCTGGCTTTGGCTCATGCCCGTAAGGCGGGCGACCGCCTGCTGCGTCAGCCCTCCCAGCACCCTCAGAGCCACCACGCGCCGCTCCAAGGGTGCTAGCTCGGCGAGGGCGCCCGCCACCGCCAGCCGGTCCACCACCGCTTCTTCCGGCGTCGGCCCGCGGCCCGCCAGGTGCGCCGCCGCCTCGACGGGGGCGGGCGGGGCGAGGGCGGCCACCACGTCGGCCAGCTCGGCCGACGTCCGACCGAGCTCCCGCGCCAGCTCGTCCAGCCTCGGCTCGCGCCCGAGCAGGGCGGCGAGCCGGCGGCGAGCCTCCGCCAGGCGCGCCGCCTCCTGCGCCAAACGGCGCGGCGCGCCGAATCCGCCGGCGCGCCGCATCGTCTCCCGCACCTCGCCCAGGATGCGCGGCACGGCGAAGGCGGCGAACGGCACGCCCGCCTCCGGGTCGTACGCCGCCACCGCCTGGACCAGGCCCAACGCCGCCGCCTGCATGAGGTCCCCCCGGCCGGGCGGCGCGTCGCCGAAACGCGCCGCCACCGCCCGCGCCAGTCCCAGGTGGGCCGTCGCCAGCTGCGCCCGCGCCCCCGCGTCGCCCCGCCGGGCGCGCCGCCACAGCTCGGCCTGCGCCTGGGGCGGAAGGCGGCTCACGCCCCGCCCGCAGCGTCCCCGGACGGCTCCTCTCCCGGCTCGGCCTGGGGACGCTTGACGAACCGGATGCGGGTGCCCCTCCCCACCTCGCTCGCCACCTCGAGCTCGTCGGTCATGGCGGCGAGGAAGGCGAACCCGAGCCCGAGGTGGCCTTCCAGCGTGGAGAAGTCGGGCCGGCGGGCGCGCTCCACGTCGGCGATGCCGCGGCCGCGGTCGGCCACGCACACCGCCACGCCCCCCCCGTCCACCTCGACGGCCACCTCCACCTCGCCCCCCTCGGGTCCGTAGGCGTGCAGGACGGCGTTGCTCACCGCCTCGGACACGGCGATGCGAAGCTCCTCCACCTCCGCCAGCGTGAAGGGCAGCACCGAGGCCGCGCTGGCCACCGCGGCGCGGGCGACGGCCACGTTCTCCGGCCGGGCGGGGAAGCGGATGTCGATGCGGTTGACCTCAGCCGCCATTTCGCCCCGGCCCATCCTCGCCGTCCTCCACCGCCACGAGCCGCGTCACCCCGGCCAGGTCCAACAGCGCCCGCACTGTCGGCCGCGGCCGCCGCAGGACCAGGCGCCGCCCCGGGGGCATGCGCCTCAGCCGCCCCAACAGAACCCCGAGGCCGGACGAATCGAGGAACGTGACGGCCGCCATGTCCACCACGAGGTCGCCGCCGCCCGCCGCCACCGCCTCGTCCAGGGCACGGCGCAGGCCGGGCGCCGTGCGCACGTCGATCTCCCCCTGGGCCCGCACCACGACGCGGTCGCCCTCGCGCCCCGTCTCGATCCGCACGCCCCCACCCCGCTTCCGGGCCAGGGTTCGCTCTCGGCAGCTGCCTTCCCTTGCCCTTCCTCCCCCCTTCGCCGCTTGCCGCAACAAGCGGCGGCGGGCCCGCCGCCGCGAGCCCGCCGCCGCCTCGTGCCCGTCAGGCGACGATCTTGCCCAGGATGTCGCTGCGCTGGAGGATGACGAACGTGTCCCCCTCGATGCGGATCTCCGACCCGCCGAACTTGGTGAACAGGATGCGGTCGCCGGCGGCGATCACCTTCTGCAGCTCCTCGTCTGTGCCGACGGCCACCACCTCGCCCTCCTGGGGCTTCTCCTTCGCCGTGTCGGGCAGAATGATCCCGCCCGCGCTGCGCTCCTCCGCCGCCTTGGGCCGGACGAGCACGCGGTCGTCCAACGGCTGCACGGTCACTGACGATCCCTCCCTCGGGTGGGCGCGGGCCGCGCCTAGCCGCGCAGACCCAGCGCCTGCACCAGGCGCGGCCGGTCGAAGCCGACGATGATGCGCCCGTTCACGTCGATCACGGGGACGCCCATCTGGCCCGAGCGGCGCACGACCTCCTGCGCCGCGGCGGCGCTGCGGCTCACGTCCACCTCGCGGAACGGCACCGACCGTTCCCGCAGAAAACGCTTGGCGGCGGCGCAGTGCGGGCAGGTGGGCGTGGTGTAGATGGTGACGGCCACCCCGATCCCTCCCAGTTGCGTGTCCGGGGAGATCCTAGTATACCCCCGTGGGTATGTCAAGGCGCGAGGGCGCCCCCGCCGCCCTCGCCGCGCCGCGCCACCACGCCGTCAGACGGCGCACCACATCCCAGGCCGTAGCCCGCGGCACGGCGGTCAGCGCCACCACCGCCACCTGCCGCACCCCGTCGGGTCCCTCCACCGTGAGGCTGCCCAGGTGCTGGCCGGCGCGAACCGGCGCCTCGGCGGCGGAGGTCAGCCGCAACCGGCGCGCCCACTGCGCCTTCTCCCCCCGCGGCAGGGCGAAGGCCACGTCGTGCGCCGGTCCCACCGCCACCCAGGCCGCCCGCCCGCCCCGCACCGCCACTTGCGCCAGCGGCTGCCCCGCTCGGGCGGCGTAAACCGCGCGGTAGTGCGCGAACCCCCAGTTGAGGAGGGAGGCGGCCGTCTCGAACCGGGCGCGCGAGGTGGGCGCCCCCATGACCACCGCCACCAGGCGCAGACCGTCGCGCCGCGCCGTAGCCGTGAGGCAGAAGCCGGCCGCCGCCGTGTACCCGGTCTTCAACCCGTCCACCCCGGGAACCTGTCCCAACAGTCGGTTGGTGTTCACCAACCACAGGTGGCCGCCGCGCCCGTCGCGCAGGCTGCGATCCTCCCGCCGCGAGGTGAGGCGCACGAGTTCGGGCATGCCGGCCGCGTACGCCCCGAGCCGGGCCATGTCCAGGGCCGTCGTCCGCGTCGCCTGCCCCGGGCCGTCGAGGCCGCTGGCGTTGACGAAGTGCGTGGCGCGCATGCCCAGGCGGGCGGCCATGGCGTTCATCTCCGCCACGAACGCGGTCTCGGACCCGGCCAGGTGCTCGGCGATGGCCACGGCGGCGTCGTTCGCGCTCCCCACCGCCACCGCCGTGAGGAGCTGGCCGAAGGGAAGCACCTCTCCCGGCTCGAGCCAGATCTGCGACCCCCCGGTGCGGTACGCCTCGTCGCTCGCTGCCACCAGGTCCCCCCACCGCACGCGTCCCGAGCGTAGGGCCTGGACGGCCAGCACCAACGTCATGATCTTCGTCATGCTGGCCGGCGGCCGCACCACGTCGCCGCCGTGCTGGAACAGGACGCGGCCGCTCGCGGCGTCCGCAAGCACGGCGGAGGGGGCGGCGATCGCCGGCGGCGCGGGCGGCGTCTCGGCCGCCCGCGCCGTCGCCCCTCCCCATGCCAAGGAAGCGGCCAGGCATGCCCCGGCCGCCGCGCACCGCCCCGCCGTCCAGCGCCCTCCCAACATACGACCATCCCCCCGCGCCTAGCATGCCGCGGGGGGATAGGCCGTACGCGCCTCAGGCGCGGGGGTGGCTCTTGGCGTACACCTCGTGCAGGCGACCACGCGTCACGTGGGTGTAGATCTGGGTGGTGGAGATGTCGGCGTGGCCCAGCATCTCCTGCACCGACCGGAGGTCGGCGCCGTTTTCGAGCAGATGGGTGGCGAACGAGTGGCGCAGGGTGTGGGGCGTGATGGCCTTGGCGATGTGTGCCTTCTGGGCGTACTTCTTCACGATCTTCCAAAATCCCTGACGCGTCAGCCGCCGGCCGTGGTGGTTGAGGAACAGGCTGCGCCCGCTGTTCGGGCGGGCGAAGCGGCGGCGGCCGTGCCGCAGGTAGGCGCGCACCGCCTCCACCGCCGCCGCCCCCATGGGGATGATGCGTTCCTTGTTCCCCTTGCCCACGCAGCGCACGAGCGCCCCCTCGAGGTCGACGTCCTCCGTGTTCAGGGCCGTGAGCTCCGACACCCGGATGCCCGTGGCGTAGAGGAGCTCCAACATGGCGCGGTCGCGCAGTCCCGGCGCGGTGGAGGCGTCCGGCTGGGCGAGGATGCGTTCCACCTCCTCCACCGTCAGGACGCGGGGAAGGCGCCGCCGAAGGCGGGGTGAGCTGAGGTCCTCGGTGGGGTCGCGCGCCACCCGGCGCTCGCGCACCAGGAACTGATAGAAGGCGCGCAACGCGGCGAGGCGGCGGGCGATCGTCGCCATGGCCTTCCCCGTGGACTCCAGCTCCAGGAGGTAGGCGACGACGGTGGCGCGGGACACGCCCTCGCCGTCGTCCTCCCCCTCCGCCGCTGCCGCCCCGCCCGCCGCCGCCCGGGCAGCGGCGCGGCGCTCCACGTAGGCGGCGAACTGCCTGAGGTCCCGGCCGTACGACTCCAGGGTGTTGGCGGCCAAACCCCGCTCCACCCGCAGGTACTCGAGGAATTCCGGCAACCAGTCGGTCTCGAACATGGACGACCCCCGACTTCCGACGCTTGTGCCGGTAGCATGCCCACCCCGGGCGCGCATTATGCTTCCGGCCGCCGGCACGGGCGGCGTCTACAGGGCCATGACGGAGGAGAGGGGAGTGTACGGCAGGTCGTGGGCCTCCGCCACCGCTCGGTACGTCACGTGTCCGGCGACCAGGTTCACGCCCCGGGCCAACGCGGGGTCCTCGGCCAGGGCGCGCTCCACCCCCTTGTCGGCCAAGGCCATGAGGTAGGGCAGGGTGGCGTTCGTCAGGGCCAGGGTGGAGGTGTGGGGAACGGCGCCCGGCATGTTCGCCACCGAGTAGTGGATGACCCCGTGGCGCACGTAGGTCGGGTCGGCGTGGGTGGTGACGTGGTCGCAGGTCTCCACCACCCCCCCCTGGTCGATCGCCACATCCACGATCACCGACCCCGGGGACATGGAGGCGACCATCTCCTCCGTGACCAGGTGCGGGGCCCTGGCCCCGGCCCGGAGCACCGCCCCGATCAGGAGGTCGGCGCGGGCGGTGGCCTCGGCGATGTTGTGGTGGTTTGACATGAGGGTGCGCACCCGGCCGCCGTACAGGTCGTCCAGGTAGCGCAGGCGCTCGAGGGAGATGTCGATGACGGTGACGTCCGCCCCCATGCCCAGGGCGATGGTGGCGGCGTTCTGGCCCACCACGCCGCCCCCGATGATCACCACCCGCGCTGGCAACACCCCGGGCACACCGCCGAGGAGGATCCCCTTGCCCCCGTACGGGCGCTCCAGGAACTGGGCGCCGACTTGCGTAGCCATGCGGCCCGCCACCTCGCTCATGGGCGTGAGCAGGGGGAGCGAACCGTCGGCGAGCTGCACCGTCTCGTAGGCGATGGCCGTCACGCCGCGATCGAGCAGGCCCTTGGTGAGGGCGAGGTCTGGGGCGAGGTGGAGGTAGGTGTAGAGCACCTGGCCCTCGCGGTAGAAAGCGTATTCGTCCGGCTGGGGCTCCTTCACCTTGGCGACGAGGTCGGCCACGGCGTACACTTCCGCCCGGTCCACGATCTGGGCCCCCGCCGCCCGGTACATGGCGTCGGAGAAGCCGCTCCCCTCTCCCGCCGACCGCTCCACGAGGACGGTGTGGCCGTGCGTGACGAGGGCGTGGGCCCCCGCCGGCGTCAGGGCGACGCGTTCCTCCTGCGCCTTGGTCTCCTTGGGAACGCCGATGTTCACGCTCTTGCGCCATCCCTTTTCCGAGTTGTGGCCCCGCATGTGGCCAAGCCCCAGGATAGCGCAGGGTCGAGGCGGGCGTCACGGCGTCGAACCGACCGACGCCCCCGCCCAGCGCAACGCCCATCCGACCGTCGGCGCCGCTACCGTCGCGTCCGCGGCGGCGGCCAACAGACACGCCGCCGCCGCCCCCGCCAGGGCGGCGGCGTAGGCGGCCAAGGGGCGGTCGGCCCCGTCCCACCGCCGCCTGCCCAGCCGGGTCAGGGCGGCGGCGGCGAAGACCGTGGCCTCGCCCGCCAGGAAGAGTGCCGCCGGCAGGTCGGCTGCGGCCCCCGCCGCCACGCCGGCCGCAGCCACGGCGCCGCCGAGCCCGGCGCTGCGCACCAACAGGGCGAGCGCGAAGCCGACGGCCAGGCCGCGCGCCCCCAGGGCGAGGAACACCGCCGGGAGCCCCACCACGGTGAGCCCCATCAGCCACAGGGCGGCCGCCCAAGCCACGTCTGCGCGCGCCGCCGCCGCCCACAGCGCCGCCCGCGGGTCATGCGCGGCATGCGCCGCCCACGCCGACAAGGCGTGCCACAGGGCGAGGCGCTGCCCTTCCGGCAGGAGGCGGGCGGCCGTCGACCCCACCCCCGCGCCCACCCCAAACAGGCACAGGCCGAGGGCGTACGCCCCCGCGCGGCGGGCGGCGTACGCCCCGAGTCGGCTCCAGGGACGCCGCGCTCCCGGCATGTCCTCCCCCCTGCCCGTCTACGTGTATGCGCCCGCCGGGCGGGCCATGCGGCGGGGGGCGGCGGCTCAGGTCGCCTCCCGGCGCCACCACGCCAGAGCAGCCAGGGTCTTCAGATCCTCCAGGCGGCCCCGGGCCAACAGCAGGTCCACCTCCTCCGGCGTCGCCTCCACGGCGGCCAACCACTCGTCGGGGTCGGGACGAGGCGGCCCCGGGACGAGGCCGGTGGCCACGTACAGGTGCAGCCACTCGCCGGAGAACCCGGGGGAGGGGAGGAACCTGCCCACGGCCCGCAGGCGGCGGGCCCGCATGCCCGTCTCCTCGGCCAGCTCCCGCCGGGCGCACGCCGCCGGCGACTCGCCGGGGGAGAGCTTGCCGGCCGGGATCTCCAACACCGCCCGGCCCGCCGCCTGGCGGTACTGCCATACCAGCACCACCCGCCCCTGGGCGGTGATCGGTAGAATCGCCACCGCCCCGGGATGGTCCACCACCTCCCGCTCGCCCTCGCGTCCGTCGGGCAGCCGCACCCGGTCGACGTGCAGGCGCACGATCCGGCCCTCGAACCGGACCGACCGCTCCAGCGTCGTCTCGGTCAACCCGGCCGGCGGGGTGAGAAGGCGGGCCGGCAGCCGCCGGCCCCCCGACCCCTGTCCCGTGCGCATGACCGCCCCCCTCCCCGCGTACGCTCCGACCGGGGGATGACATGTTCGTGCTCTCGACGCCGCGCGCCCTCGTGGTCGCGGCCAGCGCCCGGGCCGTACGCGCCGCCTGCCGCCGCGTGCGCCGCGACCCCCGGCGCGCCTGGACCCTCGCCCGCCTCCTCGCCGCGGGCGGCGTCTGCCCCTGGGCCGACGCCGCCCTTCCTGCGCCCGGCGAGGCTCGGCCCTAACCCGTCTGCGGCCCGCCCTGCGTGGAGGGCGCCACCCGCACCGTCGCCCCCTCCCGCCCTGGAGCGGGGCGCGACGCGGCCACGCGCGGCCCCATCCGGATGACCCCGTGCTTCATGAGCAGGATCTGGCCCTGCGGCGTGTCGACGAGGAACGTGTAGCGCTCCCATGCCCGTAGGTAGCCCTGGATGACGATGCCGTCGAAGCACACGATCTCCAACGGCACCCGCTGGTCGCGGTAGGTCTCGAACAGGGCGGTCTCCCAGTGGCCGCCCTCCCGTTGCCCCGGCGTCCCCTGCGGAGCCGGGCGCGAAGGCGGGCTACCGCCCGCCGGACGCACTGCCCCCGGTGCGCGCCGGTGGGCCGACCGCACGAGGTAGCCGTTTCCCGCCATGTCAGGCACCCTCCCCGTCCTCTCCGTCCGCCCGCTCGCCGTACGCCGCCGCCTCCGCGGCCGCCTCCGGATCGCGCAGCTCCAGGCCTTCGGAGGCGCGGGCGGCGGCGTCGAGGACCGCGCGCAGGACGGCCTCCTCCCGGCTCCCGGCCTCCACGGCCGCGCCCGCGCACACCTCCTCCCGCCCGGATCGGGCCACGATGAGCGTGCACACCCAGATCGTGTGCTCGCCCTCCCGCACCGACCGCACCTGGCCGGGGTCGATGCGCACCGCCTCCGGCAGCGCCTGTTCGAGCGCGGCGGCGGCGGCCTGCACGAGGGCGTTGCGCATGCCGCTTCCGCCCCCGCGCGCCTCGGCCACCCCCTGGTAGAGCGCCTCGGGGCGGTCGCTGCGCCCTAGGCGCACCGTCACCCATGCCCTGCCGGCGGCGCTGTCCACCTCCAGCGTGTAGCCCGCGAGGGCCAGGCGGGGGGCGAAGGCGGGCGCCTCCTGGGTGTTCACCTGCGCCAGGCTGATGCGGCGGTGATCGACCAGGATGCCGATCTTGGCCGCCAACGCGCTTTCGATGTCACGCACCACGCGCTTGGCGGGACGGGAGGTGTCGCCGATGACATGGATGGACTCGATGGCCCCCCAGTCGTTGACCACCACCTTGGCGCGCTCCACCCCCGGAACCGAGCGGACGACCGCCTCCACCTCGCTCAAGGGGATGCGGTCGTCCGGCGGGGGCTCGAGATCGCCTGCGCGCGCCACGGGCTCCCTCCTCCCATCATTTGGCCGAATTGTACTGCGCCGCGCGAACCGACGGCAAGGTTTGCCTCGTTGGCGTCAGCGGTCGGCCGTCGCCGGCCGCGCGCCCGCCGCACCCATGGAAGCGAACGCCGCTGCGGCGCGTTCCAAGGTCTCGGCCACGACGCCGGCGTCGTGGGCCAGGGTGACCAGCCAGGCCTCGAAGCGGGAAGGGGGGAGAAGCACGCCGTGGGCCAGGAGGCTGCGATACAGGGCCGCGAAGGCGTCCGCGTCCGTCGCCTCCACATCCTCCGCCGTGCGCACGGGCCCCAGGAGGGTCTCGTCCCGGCCCGGCCAGAGGGTGAACGCGCCCCCCACGCGGCTTAGGGTCACCGGCCACCCCGCCTCCCGGGCCGCCCGCCTGAGCCCCTCGGCAAGGGTGAAACCGCGCTCCTCCAAGGTCTCGTACACGCCGGGGCGAGCGAGCGCCGTCAAGGCCGCCAGACCGGCGGCGCACGCCACGGGGTGGCCCGCGTAGGTGCCGGCCTGGAAGACCGGGCCCTCCGGCCGCACCAGCCGCATGAGCTCCTCCGACCCACCGTAGGCGCCGATCGGCAGCCCCCCGCCCACGATCTTGCCCACGCACGTGAGGTCGGCGCGCAGGCCCACCAAATCCTGCGCCGCTCCGTAGCGGAACCGGAAGGCGCTCACCACCTCGTCCGCGATGACCAGAGCCCCCGTCTCCCGCGCGCGGTTGAGGGCGCGCACGAACGCGGGGTCCGGAGGCACGATGCCGATGTTGCCCGCCACCGGCTCGACCAGGAGCGCGGCCACCTCGCGGCCGCGGCAGGCGAGGTAGCGTTCCAGGCCCTCGGCGTCGTTCCAGGTCAGGGTGGCCGTGTGGCGAAGGACGTCCGCCGGCACGCCGGCCGGGGCCTCGTCGCCGTCCGCTCCGGCGTGGGCCGCCGCGGATCCGGTCTGGCCCAGGACGACGTCGGCGTGGCCGTGGTAGCCGGCGTCGAACTTCACCACCAGGGTGCGGCCGGTGGCGGCGCGGGCGAGGCGGACGGCCGACATGACGGCCTCGGTGCCCGAGGCGGTGAAGCGGATGCGGGCCATCGACGGCACCGCCTCGGCCAAGGCCTCCGCCAAGCGCGCCTCGGAGGGTGCCGGGATACCCCACACCGGTCCGTCCGCGAGCGCCGCCGCGGCCGCCGCCGTCACCCCCGGGTGTCCGTGGCCCAGGATGCCGGGGCCGAACGCCTGCAGGTAGTCGATGTAGCGGCGGCCGTCCACGTCCGTGATATAGGCGCCCCGACCGGCCGCCCCCACCACGGGATGGCTGAGGCCGACCGCGGACACGTCGCGCGCCGGGCTGGAGCTGAGCCCCGCCACGCGGCGGCGGGCGCGCTCGGCGTAGGCGCGCGAGCGCGGACCGATCAGGTCCATGCCCGGCGTGAGCGCACCTCGAGGCGAAGGAGGTGCCCCAGGTCGCGCAGGCGGCGCTCCGCCAGGCGCAGCGCCGCCTCGTGGGTGGTGATGTCCTCTCGCGCCGCCAGGTCGGCGACGGCCAGCACCTGGTCGTAGATGCGTGCGATCTTCATCATGGCGCGGTTCTCCGAGAAGCCCCCGATGCCGAACTCCTCCGCCACGTGGATGACGCCGCCGCCGTTAACCACGAAGTCCGGAGCGTAGAAGATGCCGCGCTGGCGAAGGCGTTCGGCGTCCTCGGCCGTCGCCAGCTGGTTGTTGGCGGCCCCGCACACCGCCCGCACGCGCAACCGCCGGATGGTGTCCGCGTTGAGCACGCCCCCCAGGGCGCAGGGGGCGAAGACGTCGGCGTCGGCGTCGTACACGTCGTCCGGGCCGATCACCCCCAGCCCCAGGCGGTCGACGTGGGGCCGCAGGCGGTCCGGGTAGATGTCCGTCACCGTGACCGCCGCCCCCTCGCGGATGAGGCGCTCGGTCAGGGCCAGTCCCACGTGGCCCAGGCCCTGCACCACCACGTGGCGGCCGGCCACGGAGGGCTCGCCGAAGGCCACCTCGAGGGCGGCCCGCATGCCCTGGTAGACGCCGTAGGCCGTGGCGGGCGACGGGTCGCCGCTGCGCAGGTTGAGGCCCGCCACGTAGCGGGTGCTCTGGGCCACCTGCTCCATGTCCTCGGGCGTGGTGCCCACGTCCTCCGCCGTGATGTACACGCCGCCCATGCGGTCGATGAACGCCCCCAGGGCCCGCCAAAGGGCCTCCGACTTGTCCTTCGCCGGGTCGCCCAGCACGACGGTCTTGCCGCCGCCCAGGGGAAGCCCCATGGCGGCGTTCTTCCACGTCATGCCCTGCGACAGGCGCAAGGCGTCGATCACCGCCTCCTCCTCGCTCCGGTACGGCCACATGCGGCAGCCGCCCAACGCAGGCCCCAGCGTCGTGTCGTGCACGGCGACGATGGCCCGAAGCCCCGACGTCCGGTCGTAGCAGAAGACCAGCTGCTGGGTGCCGTACTCCTCCATGGCGCGGAAGATCTCCATCCCCCATCCCCCCTGGGACCGCTGGGCCCTCGCCCGCCTGGCCAGGGGAATTGTACGCCCCCTCCCGGACGCCGTCGACCGCCGCCGGGCCCGGGGAGGGATGGGGTCAGCTGGCCCTCAGCTCCATGCGCAAGCGGTCTGCCACCATGGCGATGAACTCGGAGTTGGTCGGCTTGCCGCGTTCGTAGTCCACCGTGTACCCGAAGAAGCGGTGGATGGCGTCGATGTTGCCGCGCGACCAGGCCACCTCGATGGCGTGGCGGATGGCGCGCTCCACGCGGCTGGGAGTGGTGCCGAAGCGCTGCGCCACCATGGGGTAGAGCTCCTTCGTCACCCCTCCCAACAACTCCACCCGGTCGATGACGAGCAGGATCGACTCCCGCAGGTAGAGGTAGCCCTTGATGTGCGCGGGGATGCCGAGCTCGTGGATGATGTTCGTCACCTCGAGCTCGACGTTGGGCGCCTCCCGCCGGTCGGCCCGGAAAAGCGGGAGGGGAGCGGGGGAGCTGTTGCCGAGCTGGCGGATGCGGTGGATGAGGACCTCGAGGTTGAAAGGCTTGAGGATGTAGTAGTCCGCCCCCAGCTCCACCACCCGCTGCGTGACCGCCTCCTGCCCGAAGGCGGTGAGGATGATGACCTTGGGCCGCTGGCCGCGGTCCATCTGGTTGAGGCGCTCGAGCACCCCCAGGCCGTCGAGGTGCGGCATGATGATGTCCAGGACCAGGACCTCGGGCGAGACCTTCTCCACGAGGTCGAGCACCTCCAGGCCGTTGTGGGCCACACCGGCTAGGTCCAGGTCGTGCTCCGCCTGGATCACCTCGCTGAGGAGCTGGCAAAAATCACGGTTATCATCGGCTACCACGATTCTCGTCTTGCCCTCGGGCAATGTACTCCCTCCGACCTGCGTTTCTCATTCGGCCATCGACTTTCGCCCACCTCCCTGTGACTCCTTCCAAAAACGCGTGCAAACCGTTCGTCCAAACCCGCACGCGATGTCGACGCTTGTCGATGTCGTCAAGCACACTTCGCCCGCCGTCGGTGATCACGCAGTGCTTCATTCCACACGCGTTCCGCGAACACCCCGTATCCACGCGTAGGGTCGCTCACCAACACATGCGTGAGGACGCCCGCGATGCGCCCGTCCTGGACGATGGGGCTGCCGCTCATGCCCTGGACGATGCCGCCCGTGAGGGCGAGCAGGCGGGGGTCCTCCACCCGAACCACGAGCTGCCGCCCCTGGGCCGCGCCCCAGGCGACGCGCTCGATGCGCACGGCGAAGCGCTCCACCCGCTGCCCCCTCACCACGGTGCGCAGCCAGGCGCGCCCGGTGTGCACCTCGGACGCCGTCGCCAGCGGCAAGAGAGGCGCGGCAGGCGCGGGTGTGCGAAGGCGGCCGTAGACGCCGTAGGGCCCCGCCCCGTCCAAGCATCCCCACGGATGCGCCGCGTCCACGCTGCCTACCTTCTCCCCGGGTCGGCCGAACAGGCCCCGCCGCACCCCCTGGATGGGCGCCGCCACCACGCTGCCGCCCGCCACCGGAACGGCCGGCCCCAGACCGCCTTCCTGGATGGCGTGCCCCAGGGCGGCGAACAACCCCGTGGCCGGGTCGTACATGGAGAGGGTTCCGATGCCCGTCAGGCGGTCGCGCACCACCACGCCCAGGCGGTAGCGCCCTAAAGCGGCGTCGAAGCGGGGGCGCACGGCCAGGCTTCGCGCCCTTCCACCGCGCACCACCGTCAGGCGTACGGCCCGCCCGGCCCTCCCCGCCCGCTCCACCACCGTCCGCAGGTCCGACTCGGCGGCCACGCTCGCCCCCTCGGCGGCCACGATGCGGTCGCCCGGCCCCAAGGAAGCGGGCCCGAAAGGCCAACCCACGCCCGCGCCGCCCGGCCAGGCGCGCCCGACCACCAACAGCCCGGCCGTGCGTACGCCCAGGCCGATCGACTGCCCGCCCACGGCCAGGCGGCGGGGGGCCCGGACGTCCACGCGCACGCGCCGGACGGAAAGCCCCCACGCCCCAACGCCCAGCGCGTACGTTCCGGGCCGCGCCACCCGCACGTCGAGCGCCCTCTCCCCCAAAGAGCGCCAGGCGCGGCCCAGAGGGCGCCCGGCCAGCCAGATCGTGCCAGGCCCGCCGTCCAGCCGGCGCACGGCCAGCCCGGGCGGCAGGGGCGGTGCAAGGCGCACCCGGTCCCCTGCCGGCACCTCCGCCTCGCCGGGCAGGTACCCCATCGTCCGCCAGCCCGGTGTCGCGTACGCGAGCACGAGCATTCCCATGGCGGCCCACGCCGCCGCGCGTCGCACGTCCATGCCGGCACCTCCGCTCGTCTGCCGCCGGGTCCGGCGGTTTCGTCGCGGTTACGGTCTCCGAGGCACGACGGCACTATGCGACGCAGTTGACGGAACGCGCCGCCACAAGATGCCCGCGTCGCCAACCGGGAGGAGCTCCGGCGCCGCCAGGCGGGGCGACGCAAGGCGCGCCCGCCATCCCTGGCGCGTATTGCTAGACGCGGCCGCTTCGCTCTCGCCAGCGCGCGGCCGCATGCGCGCGCGCGCGCCTACACGCCCCGTGTCGCAGGCTCGGCGCACCGTCGTCCCGGCCTCGGGCGCGCTTTTGTCAACCCGCCTCGGCCGGGCTGCGCCCCTGCACCGACGCGCCCGCGGCGCGCTCGCGCGCGGCCGTAGCCATGATCTCGGCCGCGTGCCGGCGTGCGGCCTCGCCCCGGCCGGAGAGCATGCGGGCCAGCTCCGCCACCCGCGCCTCCCCCTCCACGCGCTCCACGCGGCTCTCGGGCAGTCCGTCCGCTCCCGCCGCCTTGCGCACGGCCAGGTGGACGTCGGCCATCGCCGCCACGGGCGCCAGGTGGGTGACCAGCACCACCTGCCCGGTCCGCGACAGCCGCCACAGCACGCGGGCCACGTCCCACGCCGCCTCCCCGCCGACGCCGGCCTCTACCTCGTCGAACACCCACACCCCGCCCGGCCGCCGCTCGGCCAACACGGCCTCGAGGGCGAGCAGGACGCGGGAGGCCTCGCCCCCGGAGGCGACGTCCGCCAGCGGCAGGAGAGGCGCGCCGGCGTCGGCGGCGAACAGCACCTCCACGCGATCGACCCCGTCGGGCGACACCGCGCCATCCCCGTCGCTCTCGACGCGCACGAACAGCCGCGCCTGCGGCAGGGCCAGGGCCCGCAGGCGCTCCGCCGCCCCCACCTCCAGGCTCCGCGCCGCCTCCCGCCTCGCCCCGCTCAGCCGGCGCGCCGCCTCCCTCCAGGCCGCCTCGACCTCCGCCAAGCGCCGGCGCAGGCGCTCCACCTCCTCGTCCGCCCGCTCCAGCTGCTCCAGCTCCACCCGCGCCCGCTCCGCGTAGCGCAAGATCTCCGCCTCGTCCTCGCCATACCGCCGGGACAGGGAAGCGAGGCGGTCGAGGCGGGCGGCGATCGCCTCCTCGCGCGTTGGGTCGGGGGCGAGGCCGTCCAGGTAGCGGGCGAGGGTGCGGCCGGCGTCCATCGCCCCTTCGGCCAGGGTGGACACCGCCTCGGCCGTGGGGGCGAGTTCCTCGTCCCACGCCGCCGCCCGCCTCAGGGCGGCGGCCGCCTGCGCCAGGCGGTCGTACGCGCCCGACCCGTCCTCTCCGCGCAACGCCTCGAGCGCCGCCGCCGCCTGCTCCGCCAGGCGCTGCACGTTGCGCAGGCGCTCGCGCTCGCGCCGCAGGCGTTCGCGCTCGCCCACCGCGGGCGCCGCCTCCTCGATCTCCGCCACCGCCTGCCGCAGCTCCTCCGCCCGCCGGAGGCGCCGGGCGGTGTCGTCCCCCCCCACGCGCCGCAGGGCCGCGCGCACCTCCTCCACGGCGGCGGCCGCGCGGACCGTCTCGGCCCGCGCTGCCGGCACGGGCTCGACCCGGTCCAGCCAGGCCATCGCCCCCTCCGCCCGCAGGCGGTAGACGTCGCCCTGCCGGCCGCCCCCCAGCCAGGGCGCCGCTGCCTCTCGCAGATCCATGAGGCGCGCGGGCCGCCCGTCGAGGGTGGCGGCCCCACGCCCGTCCCGGCGCAACTCGCGCCCCAGGCGCAAGGTACGGCCGCCCCACGCGGCCTCCGCCTCCACCCGGGCCGCCTCCCGCCCCTCGCGCACCAGGGCGGCGTCACCCCGGCCGCCGGCGGCCAGATCCACCGCCCGCAGGAGGAGCGACTTTCCGGCCCCGCTTTCGCCCGTGATCACCGTCAGGCCGGGACCCAGCGCCAAGTCGGCGCGGCGGATGACCGCCAGATCCTCCACCCTGAGCCGCGCCAGCACGTCAGCCGATCATCGCCCGAAGGCGCGCCGCCACTTCGGGCGACCTCTCTGGCGGCTTGACGACCACGAATACGGTCCGCTCCCCCGACAGGGTGCCGATGACGCCCTCCACGTGCAGCGAGTCCACCGCCTCCGCCACGGCGGCGGCCGTGGCGGGAAGGGTGGTGAGGACCACCGTGTTGCCGCTGTGGTCGACGTGCAGCACGCTGGTGCGGAAGATCTCGAGCAGGTGCGCGGACGGGGTGGGACCCGTGTCCGGCAGCGCGTAGCGCACGCGCCCGTCCCCCGTGGGCGCCTTGACGAGACCCAGCTCCCGGATGTCGCGGGAGACCGTCGCCTGGGTCGCGTGCACGCCCTCACGCGCCAGCGCCTCGACCAGTTGCTCCTGCGTCTCGATGAGCGAGGTCCGCACGATGTCGAGGATGCGGACCTGACGCCGCGGTTTCACCGTCGCCCCTCCCCCGCCGGCCCCCGGCTCTTGCCAGCGCCGTCCAGGCGACTGCGTTCGACGTCCCCTAGTCGCCATCCTCGCGGTCGTCCACGCTGAGTTTGCGGCGCAGGAGTTGGTAGAAGTCGTACCCTTGCTTGCGCACGAGGCGGGTCACCACCTCCGACCGCCGCACCACCACCTCGTCGCCGGGTTGGATGCGCTCGGCCCGGTGGCCGTCCACCGTGAGGAGCGTCTCCAGTTGAGGCGAACCCACCAACACCCGCAGCGTGCGGTCGCCGCCCAGGACGATGGGGCGCGTGGACAGGGAGTGGGGGCAGATCGGCGTGACCACCATCACCCTCAGCTCCGGCGAAAGCACCGGCCCGCCGGCGGACAGGGCGTACGCCGTCGAGCCCGTGGGGGTCGAGACGATGAGCCCATCCGCCCGGTACGTGTCGAGGCGCACGCCGTCGGCGTAGGCGGCGATCTGGACCATGCGCGCGAAGGGCCCCTTCGACACCACCACGTCGTTGAGGGCCAGGTAGCGGGCATGCGTCCGCCCACCCCGTTCCACCTGCGCCTCCAGCATCATGCGCTCCTCCACCCGGTGGCGTCCGGCCAGGATCTCCGACACGTCCCGGTACAGGTCGGTCACCTCGATCTCCGTCAGGAAGCCGAGGCGCCCGACGTTCACCCCCACGAGCGGCAGGTCGAGGGGGGCGCACATGGTGGCGGCGCGCAAAAACGTGCCGTCTCCCCCGATGACCACCACTAGGCGCACCCCCGTCCACTCCTCGAGGGGCCTGCCCCATTCCGGGTGGCCGATGGCGCTCGCGTCCGCGGGCGCCAGGACGGCGCCCTCGCCCGTCCCGGCCGCCCAGCGGGCCAGTTCGACGGCCACCTCCATGGCGTCAGGCTTGTCCGTGTTGGGGACGATACCGATCATCCTATGCCGCCCGGCCGGCCGCGGGCGCCCTGAGCACGGCCATCACGCGCCGGCTCCCCAGATAGGCGCCGGCCGCCAACCACACGACGAGCAACACCCCCAGGGCGTCTGCCCACGGCCGTCCCGGATCGCCCACCGTCAGGCTGAAGTGCAGCACGTCGCCCGGCCCCGCGGACCCTCCCTGGAAGAGGAGGAAGGTCTTGCCCGCGATCCGCGTCTGGCCGTGCAGCGTCAGGCCCGTGCCCACCCCCGGGTAGACGCCCGGGCCGGCCAGGACGATCACCTGCCCCAAGGGCAAGGTGACGTCCTGGACGAACACCGACCCGAGCTGCCCCGGCAGGCGGTAGACGACGCTGGCGTCGGCCAACCCCTTGGCCGCCACGGCGCGCCCGTCCACCACGCGCACCCGGTCCGAGGGCGGCGACACCGCACGCGCCCCGTACGGCAAGGGGAGGACCCAGGGGCGCGGCGCCGGCCCGGCCAGGGCCACCTCCTCGAACACGAGGACGCTCGACCCCGGGCCGGCGGCCAGGACCAGCACCTCCTTCTTGATCGACAACTTCGCCGCCGTCGTTGCACTTGCCGCGACAGCCGGACGCCCCAGGGACAGGCCGGCCAGGACGGCGGTGCAGGCGAGCCCCGCCGCGGCCGCGGCCGCCCGCCACCCCCCCCTCACGCCGCCACCCCGCGCCGCTGTGCCGCCGCGGCGCTCGCG